>JBFIQU010000081.1:0-8817 GCA_041609395.1 Acidimicrobiia bacterium
CGAGACCCGAGACCCGAGACCCGACGCCCGACGCCCGATGCCCGAGACCCGACGCCCGACGCCCGATGCCCGAGACCCGAGACCCGACGCCCGAGACCCGAGACCCGATGCCCGACGCCCGATGCCCGAGACCCGACGCCCGACGCCCGACGCCCGACGCCCGACGCCCGATGCCCGAGACCCGACGCCCGAGACCCGACGCCCGCCCTCAGCAGGTTGGGGTTGGGGTTGGGGTCCGAGTCGGAGTCGGAGTCGGGGTTGGGGTCGGAGTTGGGGTCGGAGTTTGATCACCAACGCGTCCGGGCCCCGTCCCGGCACCACTACCCTCGCCCCCATGCGCCATGTGGTCTGGGATTGGAATGGCACGCTCTTCGACGACCTCCATGTGATCGTCGACGCCGTCAACATGTCGCTGGCGAAGTTCGACGCCGGCCCGATCGACGCCGACGGATACCGGGCCTCCTTCACCCGGCCGGTGTCGGTGTTCTACGAGCGGCTGCTCGGCAAGGAACTGACAATCGAGGAATGGCGAACGATCGACACGACCTTCCACGATGCCTATCGCGCCTCCCTGGGACTGGCCACCCTTGCCGGGGACGCCTGGGACGCCATCGTTACCGCAACCGATGCGGGGGTGACGCAGTCGCTGCTGTCGATGTGGTTCCACGAAGAGCTGCTGGCCAAAGTCGCCGAATTCGGCCTGGACGAGCACATGCTGGTGGTCGACGGGCTCCGCAACGGGAACGAGTCTGGTGACAGCAAGGTCGGCCACCTGCGATCACATCTCGACCGTCTGGATCGCGTCGTCGGCGCTCCCATCCGGCCCGAACAGGTGCTGGTCGTAGGCGACATCGCGGACGATGCCCGGGCCGCAGCTGCCGTCGGAGCCGCCTGCGTGCTCTACGACGGCGGCTCGCTCCACCGCTCCGAGCTGGAAGGGCAGCGTGTGCCGGTTGCCGACTCGCTGGTCGATGCGCTGGTGGCGGGTGGGGTCCTCTGATCCGCGCCACGGCACTGGCAGCGGCGCTCCTGCTGGTAACCGCGACCGCCTGCTCTTCTGACGACGAAATGCTGGAAATAACCGAGGCGACTGCTCCCGAGACCCGCACCGCCATCGAGATCTTCCATCCGGTGGCGAGCGGACCATGGCCCATCCTCGTACTCGTGCCGGGCGGCGGCTGGTCGAGTGCCGACCTGGCGTCCACCCGACCCCTTGCTCGCTTCGCAGCCCGATCGGGCTACGTCGTCGTCCATACCTCCTATGCGCTCCAGGCACCCGCCGCGTTCGAGGACGTCGGGTGTGCGGTCCGGATTGCTCGCAGCCGCGGCGCCACCTGGGGCGGCGATCCGGATCGCGTTCTCCTTGCGGGGCATTCGGCGGGAGCCCATGTGTCCGTGCTCGCTGCGCTCGGAGCAGATGTCGCGGCCGGTGGCGACTGCCCGGACGGGGACTCGGCACCGACACCCGACGGGTGGCTCGGCATCGCCGGCGTCTACGACATGCGCCTGACCGCCTTCTTCCCTGCGATGTACGACTTCTTCGGCGGCTCGCCGCAGGAGGTGCCGGACCGGTGGCGGGAAGGAGATCCGCTCACCTACCTCGACCGGCCGCCGCCGGCGTCCTTGAGCCTCATTCACGGCTCAGCCGACCCCGTCGCATTTCCGGGTTTGAGCAGGATCTTCGCCGGACAGCTCGCCGAGGCCGGCATCGAGGTCGCGATCACGTTCGTCGACGACGCCGATCACAGCGACATCATCGATCCGAACCGGGACGGCGCCGCGGTCATCGAGGCGCTCGACGACCTCGCTGCGAGCCTGTGAGCATCACCACCTGGCAGCCGGATCAACCACTCGACCTCGATGCCTGCTTCGCCCGCTTCACCCGGTGGGGCAACCACCCGCTCGTGAGATTCCACGACGGAGTGGCCTACCGGGCCGTCTCCCGCAGACCGGAACCTGCCCTCCTCTACTCAGCCCACCAGCGCCCGGACGGAACGGTGGTGATCGAGAGCGACGATCCGGCCGCCGCTCTCGCCGACCTCCGATTCCGGCTCGCCGACCACGTCGACCGTGCACCGATCGAAGCACTGGCGGCCCGTGACCAGGCAATCGGACGCGAGTTCGCCGCCCGCCGGGGGTACCGGCTGCCGCTCGAACCGGATCTGTTCGTGGCACTGGTCGGCCTGGTGGCGGCTCAGCAGGTCAATCTCAGCTGGGCCAACACAACCTTGACCCGGATCGTCCATGACTTCGGAACTATCCACCGCTGGCACGGCCTCGACCTCTGGGAGTTCCCGGCGGCGGACACGCTGGGCGGCACCGATCCGCAGCGGATCCGCGATTTGCAGCTCACGTCGGCCAAAGCCCAATTCATCGTAGGAATTGCGCACGCATGTGCGACCGGAACCTTCGACGATCTCGCCTCACTCGACGACGAGGAGGCCACTGCGATGCTGACGGGGGTGCGCGGCATAGGGCGCTGGACGGCCGACTGGGTCCTGGCGCGCCACCTGGGCCGGCCCAACGTCGTGGCCGCGGGCGACCTCGGCGTCAGGAAAGCGGTGGCTGGCTACACCGGAGCCGATCAGCCGCTGCCCGAACCCGAGGTACGCGCCATCACCCGGCCCTGGGGAAATGCTGCCAGCTGGGCAGTACACCTCCTGCTCGAGGCCCTCAACGACGGCTGAGCGCTACTCCTCGAAGAAGGTGCCGCTCTCGATCTCGCTCTTGATCCCGTCGAGAATGATCTCGGCGAACGCTCCGTTCGCTTCCAGATCGTCGACACGAGCCGCAAACCCTGCCTGCAGCTCGGCATCGGTGCATCCCAGCCGGTCGGCATCCGCCTCGAGCTGCTCGCTACGAGCCTCGAGCCTCTGTATCGGTTCCGGAACTTCGTCTTCGCCGAGGGTGGCGAGGTCCTCGAAGCTGAAGTCGCCCATGGCGTCGAGCACCTCCTGGAACAGATCGATGCCCTGATCCACGAGCCCATCGCAGTCGTCGGCGGCGCCGTCATCGTCGCCGCCGCAGGCCGCAAAGAGCATCGACAAAGCCAGCCCGATTGCGAGCATCCTTTTCACGTGTCCGTCCTTCCCCTGTGGTATGAGGAATCTACAGGTCCGCCGCCCCGGCCTATGGCATTCGCTCGACGGCGTCGACGATCCCGACGACCACGGTACGGATGGGAGCCGGAGTCACCCCGACGATCTGCCGCGCGGAGTTGCCCTCGTCGAGCAAGAGAACGGTTTCACCGGCGCCCGCACCGACCGTGTCCACCGCAATGAGATAGCCGCCGTCGGGTCCGCCGTCCGCGTCCAGCGTCTCACAGATCAGAAGGCGCCGTCCCTGGAAGATGGGCGCACTGATCGTCGACACCACGGTCCCGCCGACGCGTGCCAGCTTCACGACGCCGGCGGCTTACCGTCGACCAGGTCGACGATGCCCACGATGGCGTGGTCGACCGGAACGAACGTGACGGGAAGCGCCTGCGCGGCCTCACGCGCCGCGACGAAATAGACCGTCTCCCCCGGACCGGCCATAGCCACGGCATCGGCGGCCACGACGGCGCGGCCGGCCGGTTGCTGCTCACGATCCAGCGGCTGCACTATGAGGAACTTGATCCCTTCCAACCCCTCGTAGCGCTGCGTAGCGACCACGGTGCCGATGACTTTGCCGAGTTGCATGTCAGGTGTCCCCGATCGACCGGACCCGGGGATCGAACCGCGAGTCCGCTTCGAGATTCGCCGCCATCTCGGGATGGACCTGCGGAATCACGACATGCTGCACGACCGCTCCAGAGGCCCGATCGACCGCATGGTCGACGGCGGCCTCGACATCCCCGACCGACCCGGTGAAGAAGACGATCCCCTTGCCGCCCAGCCCATCGGCCATGCGTATCTCTGCGATCGACACGTCGGCACCCTTGCGACCGGCGTCGGCGGCGTCGATGGCCGCCGCCACCGTGGACGTCTCCACGACCCCCAGCGACTCCCCCTCGAACTTTCGCCGAACCCCGGAAACGGCGTCCAGGACGTCGACGTGGATGTCGGGAAGGAACATCGAAGCCCGCACCCTGGCCCCACTACGTTCCAGACCTGCGGCGACGGCCTCTTCCACGGCTGCGACTTCGCCGCCGACCAGAACGAGGTAGTGACCGGGTTGGACGGTGCCGGCGTACGCCGCAGCCAGCGGAGCCTTCTTCACCATCGCGTCGCCGGCGGCCACGCCGGCCGTGACCGTGTCGAACTCGAGGAGGGCAACGGCCGGTCGCACGGTCACACGATTCGCAGCGCACCGACGACGGTGATCCGGCGCACCCGCGAGAACGTGCGCGGCCGGGTCAGACCCTCGCCCGTCGGACTGGCGATCGAGAACGAGGTGAAGCCCTCGCCGTGCTCGCCGAGCCCTGCGTAGTTCGGCCCGTTGGCAACGAAGATCGAGCAGTTGATCGCCCGCGCCATGTGGGTGATCCGCTCCACGTTCGTCGAGTGGATCGACGCGGTGTGGCGAAAACGGTGCTCGGATGCCACCGCCAGCTCGACGGCTCGCTCGAAGGTGGAAACCCTGGTAACCGGCATGACCGGCATCATTTGCTCGGTCCACACGAGATTGTGCTCGTTCGGAACCTCAGCCACGACGAGACGGAGCTCGTCGGAGGCCTGGACTCCGATTTCCGCGAGGATGCGGGCGGCGTTCTTGCCGATGTAGTCCGGATTCACCTTTCCGGGTTTCCCCGGTGGACCCATCTCCCGGAAGATCACGCGTTCCAGCCGCTTCAGCTCGTGCTCCTTGAGAACGTACGCGCCGGCGGCGGCCATCTCTCGCATGAAGGCGTCCGCGACGTTGTCGAGAACGATCGTCGTCTTCTCGTCGGTGCAGATCACGTTGTTGTCGAAACTCGCCCCATCGATGATGTGACGGGCCGCGTGTCCCAGATTCGCCGTGTCGTCCACCACGGCGGGCGGGTTGCCGGGTCCGGCCGTGATCGCCTTCTTGTTCGTTGCCAGCGCCTCGGCAACGACGCCGGGGCCACCGGTGACCAGCAGCAACCGAACGTCGGGGTGGTGCATGAGGGCCTTGGCGCTGTCGATCGTCGGATCGACCACCCCCGTCACGAGGTTCGCCGGGCCGCCGGCGGCGACGATGGCCCGGTTGAGGAGCCGGATGTTCTCAGCCGATACCCGCTTGGCGTTGGGATGCACGTTGAACACGGCGGCGTTTCCCGCCGAGATCATCGCGATCGAGTTGTTGATGATCGTCGACGTCGGGTTGGTCGTCGGTGTGATGGCGCCGATGATCCCGTAGGGGGCGAACTCGGTGAGCATCATTCCCCGATCGCCGGTGACCGTTTCCGGCTCGAGATCCTCGGGGCCCGGCGTTTTGAGCGTGACGAGCCGGTTCTTCTTCACCTTGTCCTCGGCGCGGCCGAGCCCGGTCTCCTCCCTGGCCATCTTCGCCAGGCGCTCGCCTTCCTCGAGCATCGACGCTCGCATGGCATCGACCAGCACCCGGCGCGCGTCCGGGCCGTAGCTCCGGAAGGCGTCGTACGCGTTCCCGGCGCCACGAACGGCCTTGTCGATGTCGTCGAAGATCCCGTCGCCGAGCTCGTCGCTCGACACGGCGTCGAGATCGGCGGCCGCCTGGAGGGACCCCCCGGTCTCGAGGGCTGCCAGCCGCTCCTTGACGCGGGCGATGATCGCCTGGACGTCGGCGTCACTGAGATCCACCACTCACCCCCTCACTTCCGGTAGACCTCGGTCCCCTTGACTTCCCAGGTGTCCACGATCGCCATGATCACGGCGTCGGCGGGCCGCTCGTGAGTCATCTCGGTCTGGCGGGCCGAACTGCCGCTGGCATACAGGACCACTTCGTCCACACCGGCGCCTACTGCATCGACCGCCACGACGTAGCCACCCGACTCGTTACCGTCGACATCCAGGCTGCTCACGACGAGGAACTTGAGCCCCTCGAGACGCGGCTCCTTCCGCGACGCCACGACCGTCCCGACCACGCGCCCGAGCTGCATTGCGGAGCGCTAGCTGCCGGACTCGGCGGCAGCCTCGTCACTGCGGCCGAGCGGCAGCACCAGGTCGATGTTGACGTGAGGACGTGCGATGACGTGGGTAGCGACCACTTCGCCAACCTTTTCGGCACCGCGGGTCCCGGCATCGACGGCCGCCTTCACCGCGGCGACGTCGCCGCGCACGACTGCCGTCACATACCCGCCTCCGGTCTTCTCGTAGTTGACCAGCTCTACCTTGGCCGCCTTGACCATGGCGTCGGCTGCCTCAACCATCGCGGCGAACCCGCGACACTCGATCATTCCAAGTGCTTCTGCCACCTGGTTGCTCCTTCCTCGGGGACTCAGCGTCCCGGCGTCGTTTCCCGACCTTCCAAACCTTCCAGGGCGGCCACTGCGGCCCGCCACCCGACGTCGATGTCGCGTTCCTCGCCGCCGAGGAACACCCGGCCCATCGAGCCGAAGCTTCGCACTTCGAGGATGTTGATGTCGGCCGCCTTCTCAGCCTCGTTGGCGGCAAGGGCGGCATACGCGGCCGGCTCGCACTCGAGCACGTACAGCGTCTGATCCGGGATCAACATCTGGCCGTGACGGAGCCGGTTGATCAACTGCGCATGGTGTCCCGTCACCCGCCGCACCACCTGGCTCGACAAGACCCGGGGCTTGATCCGATCGGTCTCGTCCAATCCCAGCTCGTTGAGAATGGCGGCACCTGCGGCTCGGGTCTCGGCTTGTTCGGCGGAATGGACCTCGAGCAAGCCGTAGTAGCGCTCGATGATCTGCATACCCGGGGTCACATGGGTCGCTTTCAATGCGACATCGGTGAGTCGATTGATCTCGATCCCGGGCGCGATCTCCACGTACAGCGAGGCATCGCCGGCGAGAGGTAGAAATCCCTGCGCAACGGTTCCCAGGAACGCGGCGTACTGCGGCTGCAGGTTGTCGAGGAATACGTACGATCGAAGATCAATACCGGCTGCCATCACCATCTCCCGTCTCGCCCGACACCATTTGAACTCCGGCCGACGCGCCGATTCGAGTCGCACCTGCTGCGATCATCTCCCTCGCCGCTTCGGCCGTCCTGATTCCGCCCGACGCCTTGACCCCGAGCTCCGGCCCCACGGCTTCGCGCATCAGAGCCACGTCGTACAAAGTGGCACCTCCCGGACCGAACCCGGTGGACGTCTTGACGTAATCCGCCCGTCCCAGCTTGGCGAGACGCGACGCCGCAACCTTCTCCTCGTCGGTCAGCAACGCAGCTTCGATGATGACTTTGCACAGGGCACCCGACTCGTGACAGGCGTCCGCAACCTTGGCGACATCGGTGCGGACCAGGTCGTAGTCGCCGCTCTTCAGCGCTCCGATGTTGACGACCATGTCGATCTCGTCGGCACCGTCGCGCAACGCCCGCCGCGCCTCCATGGCCTTGATCTCGGGTGTGTTCGCCCCGAGCGGAAACCCGACGACCGAAGCAACGCGGACATCGGTCCCGGTCAGGTTCTGTCTTGCACGCTTGACCCAGGCCGGGTTCACGCACACTGCAGCAAATCCGAACTGCCGTGCTTCGGCGGTGAGGCGGTCGATGTCGGCTGCAGACGCCTCCGGCTTCAAGAGGGTGTGGTCGATGAAGCGGGCGAGATCGTCGGGTACGTCGGCCCCTCGACCGTTGTAGGAAATCCGGTCGGCCCCTCCGGCCACCACGGCACGCACGCGATCGGCGGAATGGGCGGCACATGCCCCCATGCAGTTGGAACACGGATCGGCGCTCTCGCCGGACAGGGCGGCCAGCACTTCACGAGTGACTGCCTCGATCAACTGCTCTTTGTCCATCACGCTCCGCCCGAGTATGTGCGCTCGATCTCGGTGATCTTGGCGACCCGCCGTGCGTGGCGTCCCTCTCCCCACGGGGTCGCCAGCCAGGTCTCGACGATCTGCAACGCCAGGGCGTCACCGATGAGCCCGGCACCCAGCGTGAGGACATTAGCGTGATTGTGTTCCCGGCTATTGCGGGCGGACGACACGTCGTAGCACAGCGCCGCCCGGACGCCGGGCACCTTGTTGGCGACCATCGCCGAGCCGATGCCGGCGCCGTCGACGACGATCCCCCATGTGCACTCGCCCGAAGCGACCCGTTCCGCCACCGCCCCGGCGAAGTCGGGATAGTCGACCGGCTCCGTACTGTCGGTTCCGCAGTCGACCACCGTATAGCCCTGCTCCTTGAGACGAAACCCGATCCGTTCCTTCAGCGGAAACCCGCCGTGATCGGCCCCGATGGCGATCCTCGGCGTCGCCGGCGAAACGGACGAAGTGCGGCCCGGCGACTCCGGTGCCGGCGGCGGTGAAGATGGCTCGCCAAGTCCGGCGACGATCGAAGTCACCAGACTCCTGATCTCTTCCTCGGACGGCATGTTGGCTCCCGGCGGCACGGCACGATCCTAGGGCCCCCGGCCTTCGGCCACGGGGGCAGCGATTGGCTACTGGCCACTGGCTACCGGCCAACGAGCTATGGAGCCGCGAGCTCTGAGCTACGGCGTTGGGTGGGTACCGATGTCTCGCCTGTGGTTCCGGACGGCGCCCTGACCAGGAGGCGGCAACGGGTACGAGCGCCGAAGCTATTGGCTATTAGGTATCAGCTACGGGCCGAGCCGGCGCACCTTGCGACCATGCACCCCCGCCCGGCGCCTCGTAACATACGCCACCGCAGACACAGGGGATTTGGTGATCGACGATCCGGCATTCGTGTGGAGCAGCGGCAAAGAAGGTGTGCGCAGAATCCCACGCCCCGAGGCAACGGCACCATC
>JBFIQU010000082.1:0-8739 GCA_041609395.1 Acidimicrobiia bacterium
AGGCCGACCAGTTGTGGAAATCGACCAGATGGGGGTAGACGTCGCCGGGGACGGCATCGAGCCAGACGATTCGGGTGACGGTGTAGGTGTCGCTCATCACGGCGAGCGTAGCCAAGACTGCCCCACGCAAGAGGCGCAATAAGGCTGAAAGCCCCTCCCGAACACGGACGCCTCCAAAAACAATGGTCGAGAGGTCATACATGGTCATCCGATCTGGCATCCCCGCCCTGGTTGCCGGCGTGATGCTGTTCGCCCCGGCATGCGCATCGGGAGACGTCACCGTCGACGATGGGTCTGCCACCACGGTCACAACGTTTGGCACAATGCCGGCGACGTCGACGTCCCCACCGAGAACCATGATCGAGACATCGACCTCCACCCACGGCGACGGCGACGGCGACGGCGACGGCGACGGCGACGACCGTTTCATCTCGCTCTCCAGGGTCGCCCACCTGGACGCCCTCGCCGGCGACGTGTGGATGACGTCGGTCGATGGGGTGGGAGACCTGGTGGTAGCGGGAGGCGCTGCCGCGATCGGCTTCTACACGCAGGCGGTCGTCTGGAGCTCGACAGACAGCGGGAACTCATGGAGCCGGACCGACGTGTCGAGGGCTTCAGATCGTGAGGAAAACGAGCTCGTGACCGCCGTCGTCGCAGGCAGCAACCGCGTCGTGGCTCTCGGGGTACGGGGCAAGGTCGGCGGGTACAGGCTCGTTGGGTGGCAATCGGCGGACGGTCTCGAGTGGACCGAGGACGTAACGATCTCCGCCGCGGATGGCGCCGGTGATCACGTGGCGCACGCCGCCGTCGATACCCCCGACCGGCTCGTCGCCGTCGGCGAGGCCGCCGGGCGTCCCCAGGCGTGGTACTCGGCCGACGGCAGCTCCTGGGATAGCGCCAGTGTCGACCAGAGGGATGGAGTGGACCGGGGTGCGATGCTCGATGTCGCCGCCGGCGGTCCCGGATTGGTGGCGGTCGGATTCGGCGGCGATCCGCCTCAACCCGAGGTTTGGCTCAGTGCCGACGGACGGGCCTGGAGCCCGGTCATGCACCCGACCGACGCCGCACCGGGTGTCCTCACCTGCATCGGTGTAGCGCCCGAGGGCCTCGTTGCTGCGGGATACGACCTAGCGGACCGCAGCGACCCGACTCGGCCCGAGGCGGAAGCCGCCGCCGTTTCCGTGTGGACCTCTGAGCTGGGGTTTGACTGGATCCGTCTCGATGCCGACTTCGACGCAGCCGCCACCGCTTCCAGTCCGTTCTCCTACCTGAAGCGAACGGGGGCGATCGTGCTCAACGATATGGGCTACTGGCACGACCGCCTCGTCGCCGTCGGCGGCTATGCGCTGGCACCAACCGCCACCCTGACGCCGGGATTCGTGACCGTATGGGTTTCATCGGACGGCGGTTTCAGTTGGACGGCGGCGGGCGAGGCCGTCCTCGAACACGAACACTCCACGGTGCTGGCGGCGTCTCCGATTCCAGCGGTGCGATACGTCTCGATGGCCCCGACCGCAGATGGGATGGTCGTCGTGGGGCACGATGCCCTCCCGACCGGCCACGATGACCAGTGGGGGTTCGAGATATTCGCCACGACCGCAGCCGTGTGGCACATCACGGCTGATTGAAGCGGCCGCACCGGCGTACCCCTCCGACGTTACGTAGGGCCCGTTGCGGATCCGGGGCGACGGGACCACGATGCGGGGGTGCCCGAGAACTTGCGTGCGCCTGGGCACATCGGGGGCGAGCGCGAACCGCGTGGACCGTCGTCCTCGCGTTGCCGGCGGCGGCCACGTCACGCTCGGCGCCGCACCTCTCGCCATGCTCGACTCGTATTTGTGGATCGAGTAGGGGGCGAGTACGACCGGGTAACTCCTCGAGGGAGCCTGGGTGGTTCGCCTGGGCGATGATCCTGAAAGCCGCCCAGTGGTATGGGTACGAGGCACGTGCGGCAGGGCGAGGAGCAATCGAGCTACTCGATAGTGAGTGAACCGCCGCCCCTCGCCGCGACCGTCTAGATCAGACCGAGCGTCACATGTCGTAGAACGGATCGGCCTCGTACGGGTTCTCGTCCATCGACCACATCGCGGTGATCTTCCCGTCGTCGATGTGGAACACGTTGATCGAGTTGATGGTGATCGCCTCGCCGCCTTTGGTGGCGCGCGCCCTCTGCAACATGACGCCGTGCCGGTCGTCGGCGAGGAGTGCATGGGTCTCCATGTCGGGCTCGCTGCCCAGCGACTCCATGTACTGCCCCATCAAACGGCCCATGGCTTCTTTGCCGTGGTACTCGCCGGCGAGTTTGCTGCGACCAGCGATGTGGATCGCGCAATCGTCGGAAAACGAGGCCAGCACGGTCTCGAAGTCACCGTGGTTGAACGCGTCGTCGAGACGCCTCAACAGTTCGACGTTGGCGTGTGCCATTTCCGGCTCCCCTCCGGATACCGGGGCGGGGTCGGCGACCCCTCTGGCCCCGGACCCGGTGGAAAGCGTACGCGTCGCGCAGTAACGGCGACGCCCGGAACCGAGCGAATTTCGGTGCGGCCCGACACCGTCATGAGGCCGGGCAACCGGACGGTCAGCGACAGTCGTTGACCGCTCGCTGCGACAGGTTGACGTGGATCTGTGCATGTCCGGCGTAGGTGCGAGCCAGTTCCAGGGAATCGGTGGCCAGCGTCAGCGATGCCCACCCCACGACCCGCTGTGCGTGGCTCGGCAACGCCGGAAACGTGTTGCCGTCGGGCGACCACCGTGCGATCGCCGACTCCATTTCCGCCCAGCGGGCGACGGGATCGCTCCAGTCGCCACCGAGCACGACCCGGACCACACAGTCCGGGGCACCGGCCGCGACGGCACCCAGCGCAAAGCCCGGAGGCGACCCGTCCGATCCGGGCAGCACCCCGGCGTCGCTCGGTCCGCGCACCTCGCCGTCTCCGTCGCGATCACCGAATCCGGGGCCATTCGGGCCGACGATGTGATTGGCCGCCGCCTCGGCTGCTCGCTGCGCAGCACTCAGCGTATCCGCCGCCCTCCACTCCTCGACATGAGCGGCTACGACGACCAACCGTTCCGACAGGCGATCGACAGCTTCGGTGCCCGCCTCGGACGTCGCGCCTCCGCACGCACCGACCACGACGGCGGCAAGGAGGCCTACGACGAGCCGCTCTCGCATACCCACATTCAAGCCGACGGTCGCGACGGCTACGACGGGCATGTGCCCGTTTCTGTCGCCCGGTTCGGCTACGTTCGCACGCATGAGCGAACTACCGGTCGAGGTGATCCGGAGTGCCAGGCGCCACAAGACGGTGCAGGCCCGAATGGTCGACGGCGTGCTTCGGGTTTCGATTCCGGCCGTGTTCACTGCAGCAGAGGAAGCGGAGTGGGTGGCCAAGATGCGTAGTTCGGTCCTGCGCAAACGCCGGGCCGGTCGCATCGATCTCGCCTCCAGGGCACGTCGGCTTGCGGCGCGTCACCAGCTACCCGTTCCGGATGCCATCTCATGGTCGGAACGCCAGAGGACGCTGTGGGGATCATGTACGCCGGGTCGAGGGACCGTCCGCATCGCCACCCGGGTCGCCCAGTTCCCGGATTGGGTCGTCGACTACGTGATCGTTCACGAACTCGCCCATCTGGCTGTGCCCGACCACTCGGCGGCGTTCTGGGCGATCGTCGACCGGTATCCGCTTGCCGAACGTGCCCGGGGTTACCTTCTCGCCAAGGAGGAACTCGCGGACCGGGAAGGGTGAGGCGGTACCGACTGCGCCGATGACGCCCCAGGCATGCGGCCCCGATCGTCACGCCTCCACCCGTCGATTGGCGAGCGCCCGGCCACGGCCGGCCACATGCACCCCTCCCCACGGGATATAGGATCCCGCTCCATGGCCAAGCTCACATCCGTTCCGCCCGTCAAGTTCGCGCAGGCGCGAGGGGCCCGGATTGCATATCAGGAATTCGGGGAAGGACCGCCCACCATGGTGGCCATTCCCCCGGCGGCGCAGAACATCGAGATGTCGTGGGAATGGCCGCCGGTGCGTGCGATGCTCGAGAGGTTCGGTTCGTTCTGCCGATACATCCACTTCGACAAGCGCGGCACCGGCGCCTCCGATCGCGACGCAGGTGTGAACGCCATCGACGAACGGGTCGAAGATCTCCGCGCCGTCATGGACGCCGCCGAGGTCGACCGCGCCCACCTGTTAGTCGTATCCGAAGGTGGACCAATGGGGATCCTGTTTGCTGCGACCTATCCGGAACGCGTCGACAGCCTGGTCCTGATCGGTAGCGGTCCGTCCCTGGTCCCTCCCGACATGACAGAGGAAGAGAAGGCCGGGTTCCGCGAGCGTAACGACCGGTACGCCTCAGTGTGGGGGACCAACGATTCACCTGTTGTCGACGGCTTCGCCCCTTCCCTCGCCGGCGATACCGAGTACCGGGCCTGGCACCAGCGCTACGAACGAGCAGCAGCAGGGCAGGACTCGATACGGGACCTGCTCGAACTGGCGCTGACGATGGACGTACGAGAGCTCCTGCCGACTCTCGACGTCCCGACCCTCGTCATCCACCGCACCGGCGATCGGATCGTGCCGGTGGCGTGGGGCAAAGAGCTGGCCGAAACGATCCCGGGCGCTCGCCTCTTCCTCCAGGAAAGCGAAGACCACTTCCCCTACGTGGGCGACATGGAGGGCTGGATGGTCGAGGTGGAGCGGTTCGTCACCGGCACCGTGCAGCCGAGACCGGCGGCCGCCCCCCACAGTCGGGATGTGCATATCACGACGCTGGGAGGATTCGAGGTGACGGTCGGTGGGGAGAAGGTCTCCACCTCCGCCTGGGGCTCCCGGCTCGCCCGGCAGCTTCTCAAGCGCTTGGTAGCGGCGCGAGGCCGTCCAGTGACGCGTGACGAGCTGTTCGAGATGTTGTGGCCCGACGAGTTCGACCGGTCGAAGCTGGGTCCCCGCCTATCGGTTCAGCTGTCGGCCGTCCGGCGAGTCCTCGGGACGGGGGTGGTCGCCGATCGGGAAACGGTGCGACTGGATCTCGACGAGATCGTCACCGACCTGGAAGCGTTCTTCGTCGCCGACGACGACGCCGCGATCGTCGGCGCCTACGGCGGCGAGTTCCTCCCCGAGGACCGCTTCGACGATTGGACGATCGCAATGCGAGACGAGACCAGGTCCCGGTTCGTCACCGCAGCACGCACATTGACTGGACGGCACCTCGCAGGGGGTTCATACCGGATCGCCGTACGGACCGCCAGACGGCTCATCGAGATTGATCGGTACGACGAAGCCGCTTACCGCGACCTGGTTCGGGCTCTCGCAGCCATGGGAGAGGACGGCGAGGCGCAGCGGGCGCATGACGCGTGGGCGGAAGCGATGGGGGAACTCGGTATCGCCGTGGAACCCTACGACATGATCATCCCGTAAGGTTTTCGAAAGGGTCGTGCGGCACTCTACGCCGCATGGACACCACAACACACTCTCGCCCCGAGGCCGAGCCCTACCTGCTCGAACGAGACAAGGGCCGTCACCTCCACTTCCTCAACCATCTGGCAACGATCAAGGTCGCAGCCGAGGCCGGTCATGCCCTCAGCGTCGTCGAGTTCGTCGCGCAGCGCGGTACCGGCGCTCCGCTGCACCGCCACCTCCATGAAGACGAACTCTTCGTCGTGCTCGAAGGCGAGCTCGCCTTCTTCTCCGGCGAGACCCGGATGCTCGGGAGAACCGGAACCACGGCGTTTCTCCCGCGCCGGTCGGCGCACACGTTCCAGGTGCTCTCCGAAGAGGCCCGCTTCATTTGCATCACCGCCCGTGGCGACGGATATCCGGAGTTCGACGCCATGGTCGCAGCACTCGGGACGGCAGCCCCCTCTGCCTCCTTGCCCGAACCCGGTCCGATCGATCCGGGCCGAGTCGCCGAGATCTGCGCGGCGCACGGCATCGAGATCCTCGGACCACCGCCACCGCCACTCGACTGACTCCATCGACCAGCACGACACGAAAGGAAGGCATCATGAAGCAACGACGCCCTATCAGACACGTCCTGGCCGCGGCCGTGACGGTGATCGCCCTACCACTCGCCGGCTGCGGGGATGACGACGTCGCCGCTGCCCCGGAAACGACTACGACCACGGCTGCACCGACGACGACAACAGAGGCCGCCCCGGCGCCCGTCGCGGTCAAGGCCGTCGACTACGCGTACGTCGGGCTACCGGCGACCGTCGAAGCAGGCACGGCATTCACCCTCGAGAACACCAGCGAGACCGAACTCCACGAACTCGTCGCCGTGCGCCTGCCCGACGACGAGACTCGGTCCGCCGCCGAGCTTCTGGCGCTTCCCCCCGAAGAAGTAGCCGCGTTCTTCCCCGGCGTGACCACCGTGATCATCGCCCCGCCCGGTGACAACGGCTTCCCGGTCGAGGGCACCGGTGTGCTCGACGAGCCCGGCCGCTACTTGATCCTGTGCGCCATCCCGACCGGCGCCGATCCGGCTGAATACCTCGCTGCCGCCGCCGAGAGCGAGGGCGGACCCCCGGACGTGCCCGGTGGGCCACCTCACTTCGTTCAGGGAATGTTCGGAGAGATCACGGTCGAGGGGTAGATCCTCCCAGCGCCACCGGATCCGCAGCGGGCTCCATCCGGCCCGCTGCGGATCGGCGCGCCGTCCGTGTGCAAACACTGCTGGAATGAGCGGATGCTCGGCACCGAAACCAGGCGAATCTCGGTCTGGTACCTCATTTCCTTCACCGGACTGGCCTGGGGCGGTGGCGGCCTCGCCTCGAAATGGCTCGTCAACGGTTCCGTCGACGCCTACACCGTCACCGCCGGCCCGTTCCTCGTCGCGGCGCTGGTGGCGTGGTGTGCCGCTGCCCTCGCCGGCAACATCCGCAGCGAGGCGATTCCGGCCGCCGTCTTCCTGGGCGTCGTCAACTCGGCGATCCCCGCATTGTTCTTCAACATCGGCTACGAGACGCTCTCGGCCGGCCTCGTCACCCTGCTCGTGTCATTCGCACCCGTCGTGACCGCAGGCGTGGCGCACCTCGTATTCCTCGATGAAGCGTTCAACCCACTCAAAGGTGCCGGCCTCGTCCTCGCCTGCGCCGGTGTCGCCGCCCTCGTCGTCGCCCCCGGTGTGATCGAAGGCGCCTCATACGGCGGAGCGGCCTGGGTCATCGCCGGAGCCGTAATCGCCGGGTCGACGGCCGTCGCCACCCGGCACCTCGCCATGAAACACGGTGCCCTGGCCCTGATCGCGCCGCAACTCACCGCCGCCGGGCTCACACCCGTCGTCGCCGGCCTCCTCGTCGGTCGAAGTCTGATCCCGGCCTCCGGCTTCACGGTGACCGAGGTGGCGGTGATCGCCGCCATCGGTGTCGTCGCCAGCTACGGGGGCTTTCGGGCGATCCTGCTCGCCAACGAGGCGGGCACCACCGGCCAGGTCTCGATGGTGGCCTACCTGATACCACTCGTCGGGGTTACCGGAGGGATCGCCTTCTTCGACGAGACGTTGACGTCGGGGATCGTGATGGGAGCCATCCTCATCCTCTCCGGCGTCATGCTGGGTGGCCGTGGGTCACGACCGGGCCGCCTGGCCCGCTCGGCGGGGTGAACGACGGTCGAGCGGCCCTGCCCCGACGGCCCTTTGCGTCGCAGAATGGAAGGATGCGAACGCCGGCGCTGCTCCTGGCACTCACCTTCCTGGTCGCGGCCTGCGTGTCTGGTGAAGGTGCCGACTCATCGCCGACGGCTGGTTCGACGCCGTCGAGCATCGCCACCACCTCGCCGGCGACGACCACCACCGAGCCCGAACCACCGTGGCCGGCGCTTCCGGACTGGGTGCGTCCCGGCATCGCCTACTTCGACGCCTACCGCAACGCTCTGGCAAGCGGTGACGTCGGCACTGTCTTTCCGTTCTTCGACGAGGACATCTCCTGGTTCGATGACCTTGCCCCCGAGTCACGCACACGGTTCGGCCTTCGCGAGACGGTGACCCGCCTCGTGGCGGCGCCGCTCACCGATGTCCGCCATCCCGGCCCGCTGTTCATCGGGTTCGCACCGCTGCCCGACCAGACCTACATTTCCGTCCACTGGCCGCATCGGGTGGGTGACAGGATCATGAACCTTCACCTCGTGCTCGCCCGCGACGGCATATCGCGCCACCGGGCAACGGGTCACCTCGCCACCGCCGTCGGCGGAGCGGCTCCCGACCTGATGACGCTGGTCGCCGAGCGCTACCAGGACATCGCGGTCCGATTCTCATCCGGCGACGCAGCGGTGATCGCCGGAATGATCACCGACCGGGACGTGTACGTCGATCTCGGCGACGGGATGCTGGAACCGGTAAACCCGCGCCGGGAGTTCCAACAGGCAATGGAAGGACTCCTGCGTGAGTTCCCCGGCGCGCTCCTGTCGCCACTGACCCTGGCCGATCTGGGCCTTGGAAACGAGGAAGCGGCGGTCTTCTACACCCCCGGCGTCGCCAATCCGTGGTGGGACGGTGAGGTCGTCGGCGGCACCGGCTTCTATCTCTTCGACACCCGGGGCGGCACCGGAACGGTAACGGTGGCCATCGACTGGGTCGAACGCGACGGCTCTCTCATCGGGTTCGACTTCTACTTCGACAGCTCAGCAATCGGCGCCATCGAAGGTGCCGTGCCTCCGGCCGCGGAGCAGGCGTGGCCGCGTGTTCCGGGACCCATCCGCACCGTGACGGGCAGCGTGATGGCCGGCGACGCGACCGTCACGC
>JBFIQU010000083.1:0-8695 GCA_041609395.1 Acidimicrobiia bacterium
GAAGGGATTGGTCGCCAGCTCGCGGGCAAGCGTAGTCGCAGGGCCATGGCCCGGAAGCACATCGGTGGCTGCCGGCAACGGCAGGATCCTGGTGCGCATCGAGTCCATCAGGGTTCTGTAGTCGCCCCCGGGAAGGTCCCACCGTCCGACGGCTCCTGCAAACAGCTGATCCCCGCTGAACAGGATTCCCTCGCCGGAGAGATGGAAGCAGCAGTGGCCCGGCGTATGTCCGGGCGTGTGCAGGACATCGAACACCAGCCCGCCTATCTCGAGGCTTTCACCGTGCGCGAGGTCGATGAATCGGTCCGGAGGGGCGAAGGCAGCGGCGTTGTCGGGAACCCCCCCGAACAGCGATCGGAGCTGGGCTTCCGGATCTGCCGCGAGCCAATCGTCGTCGGGATGCAGGTAGGCCGATATTCCGGTCCGCCTCGTGAGTTCCCCGGCGCCGCCGACGTGGTCGACGTGACCGTGGGTCACGAGAACCGCCGCCGGATACAGGTCTGCCTCGGCCAGCACAGCGGCCACCTCTTCGGGGTCCGGCGGGGCGTCTACGACCACCGCCGGGCCTCCCCGTTCCGCAGCAACTACGTAGCAGTTCGTCAAGGCGGCCCACATGGGCCGCCCGTGGAGGATGAGGGGCATCCGGGGAGCGTACCCGCTCCCAGAACGGAAACCTCCCCCTCCACGCGCGTACGTCACCCGGCTCGAATGGTCGGAAACCTGCGGGCGTCGCCGGCCTTTGGGTACCGGAAGTCCGCTCAGTCGTCGCCGGCGGGCAACGTGAGGCGAAACACGTCGTACACACCCTCGACACCACGGGCACTGCTGAGGATGCGCTCCAGCGCAACAGGGTCGCTGAGTTCGACTTCGTATCGCAATACCGCAACGCGGTCCCGGTCGGTCGCAGTCGACGATGCCGTGATGTTGCCGCCGTGGTCGGAAATCACTGCGGTCACGTCCTGCAGCAGACGGGGCCGGTCGAGCGCTTCGACCTGGATCCAGACGAGGAACGTGCCCGTCTGCTCGGGATCCCAAGCGACATCGATCATTCTCTCCTGGCGCTCCTCCAGCGCCGCGATGTTCGTACAGTCCGCCTTGTGCACGGACACTCCGCGGCCGACGGTTACGAAGCCGACGATGTCGTCGCCGGGGACCGGGGCACAGCACTGAGCGAGGCGGGTCAGCATGTCATCGAGGCCTTCGACGATCACGCCTGCCGACGAAGAGCGATCTCCGACACGGCGCCGCCGCGGGATGGCTTCGCCGGTGACCGGCTCCTCGTCGACGGGCCGTAGTTTGCGGAGAACCCGGCCGGCGACCGTCGCCGCCGTGACCGTTCCCTCCCCCACCGCCACGAACAGCGTGTCGAGATCCCGATACCCCAGATCGGTCGCCACATCCAACAAGGCCCGATCGCGTACCGTGGCACTGAGGCCGAGCCCTTCTCGCTGGATCGCCTTGGTGACCTGCTCCCGCCCGCCGGCCAGCGCACTTTCGCGCCGTTCCCGGCTGAACCACTGTCGGATCTTCGCCGACGCGCGGGATGTCGACACGAATTTGAGCCAATCGCGCGATGGTCCTGCTCCCGGAGCTTTCGAAGTGCTGACCTCGACGATGTCGCCGGACTCGAGCTTGGTGCTGAGCGGAACGAGGCGCCCGTTCACCTTGGCGCCGGCGGTGCGATGCCCGACCTCGGTGTGGATCTTGTAGGCGAAGTCGATGGGGGTTGCCCCCCGGGGAAGCGTCACGACGTCGCCCTTTGGGGTGAGGACGAACACCTCGTCCTGGTACAAGTCGATCTTCAGGCTCTCGAGGAATTCCGACGGATCTTCGTATTCCTCTTGCAGGAAGCGGAGGTCGGACAGCCACGGCAGGTCCTCCGTGCCGCCCCCTTCCTTGTACCGCCAATGGGCGGCGATGCCGAACTCGGCCCGCTCGTGCATGTCGCGAGAGCGAATCTGGACCTCGAGCGGTTTGCCGTCCGGCCCCACCACCGTCGTGTGCAGCGACTGGTACAGGTTGAACTTGGGCATGGCGATGTAGTCCTTGAACCGTCCATGCACGGGTGGCCACAGCGTGTGCACCACGCCGAGCGCCGCATAGCAATCGCGCACATCGGCGGTGATGATCCGGACGCCGATCAGGTCGTGGATCTCCTCGAAGGAGAGCGCACTGTTCATCATCTTCCGATAGATCGAGAAGGCGTGTTTCGGTCGTCCGCTGACCTCGGCGGAGACGGCGGCGTCTGCGAGATGGGACTCGATCTCGGTGATCACCTTGTCGATGAAGGCGTCACGTTGCGGCGCCCGCTTCGCCATCAACTTCTCGATCTCGGCGTTGCGCTTGGGATAGAGGATGGCGAAGCATCGGTCTTCCAACTCGTGCTTGATCTCCTGGACTCCGAGGCGATGTGCCAGCGGGGCGTAGACCTCGAGACTCTCCCGGGCGATCCGTTCCTGCTTGTCGGCTGGCAGCGCATGGAGCGTTCGCACGTTGTGCAGGCGGTCGGTGAGTTTGATGAGGAGCACCCGCACGTCGCGCGCCATGGCGATCATCATCTTGCGAATCGACGCAGCCTGTTGCTCCTCCCGGTTCTGGAATCGCACCCGGTCCAGTTTCGTCACGCCGTCGATGAGCCGGGCCACCTCGTCGCCGAACAGATCCCGAGCCTGCTCGATCGTGAACTCGGTGTCCTCGACGGCATCGTGCAGGATCGCCGCTATCAGCGTGTCCCGATCCATGCCGTATTCGGCGAGGATGCCGGCCACGGTGAGGGGGTGCGTGATGAACGCTTCGCCCGACTTGCGGAACTGCCCGTCGTGGAAACGCGACGCCACCTCGTACGCCCGGTGCAGATCTTCTTCTGGAGTTCCGGGATGCGCCTCACGGTAGGCGCGCAACACCCGATCCATCTCCAGGATGACGGCCTCGTCCGTTCGGGCAACCGGGTCAGGAGCCGTCATAGGTCACCAGCGACAGGACTTCGACGTCGGGAAGGCGATCCCGCCCGCCGAGGAACTCCAGTTCGACCAGAACGGCCACCGCCAGGACCTCGGCGCCGAGCCTCCGCAGCAACCGGCAGGCCGCTGCCGCGGTTCCGCCCGTGGCCAGGACGTCGTCGAGCACCAGCACCTTGTCCCCCTCGCGCACGGCGTCCTTGTGGACTTCGAGGATGTCGGTGCCGTACTCGAGTTCGTAGATCTCCTTTTCGACGTCTGAAGGCAGCTTGCCGGGCTTGCGAATCGGCACGAGGCCGGCGTCGAGCGCAAACGCGACGGGGGCGGCGAACATGAATCCGCGCGCTTCGATTCCGGCGATTTGGGTCGGCGCGCTGGGCCGGTAGCGCTCGACGAAGGTGTCGATCACTCGCCGGAACGCGTTACCGTCGCCCAGGAGCGGCGTGATGTCCTTGAAGACGATCCCCGGCTCCGGGAAGTCCGGTATGTCGCGTATCAGCGCCCTGAGGTCAGCTTCCACCAGCGAAGTGTACTGGAGAGGTCACCGGCGCTTTCTCCTCTTCTTCGGCGGACGCGGCGTGATACCGGGCGGTACCGAAGGGGTCTCCGCAGCAGGCGGAGGCGAGGCAGACTCCGCGACGGGAGTCGGGATCGGCTCTGGATCCGGCTCCGTCGATCGGCGCTCCTTCCTGGCGATCCTCTTCTCGACGGTCTGCCAGTCCGATTCTTTGGACTTCCAGATCGCTAGGAGCGGGGAGGCCACGAAGATCGACGAGTAGGTCCCGGCGGCGATCCCGACGAAGAGCGCCAGAGCAAACTCCCGCAGCGTCGTGGCCCCGAGGAGGAAGCTGCCGACGAACAGGAGACTGCCGACCGGTAACAACGACGTCAGCGACGTGTTGACCGACCGCATGAGCACCTGGTTCATCGACACGTTGATGATGTCGACGATCGTCCGCCGCTCGGTCTCGTCTTTGATGTGCTCCTCGATCTTGTCGAACACGACGACGGTGTCGTACAGGGAGTAACCGAGGATGGTGAGCACCGCGATGACGGTCGACGGCGTCACCTCCAAGCCGACGAGCGAATAAACCCCGGCCGTGAGCAGGAGGTCGTGAAAGAGCGCCGCCAGGGCAGCCGCCGCCATCCGCCACTCGAAGCGCCAGCTGATGAAGGCTGCGACGACGATCAAGAAGATCAGCAACGCTCGTACCGCGGATTCGGCGACCTGGGCACCGAAGGTGGGACCGACCGACTCGACGCTGGCGTCTTCGGGTGACACGCCGCCGACGGCGGCAACGACCGCAACCAGCGCTTCCTGCCGGGCCGGGTCGTCGAACTCTGCCGTCTGGACCCGAATACCGCCGGCGCCGATGCCCGACGTGATCTGGACTTTGGCGTTGGCCTCCCCGATCGGTGCCAGCGCGTTGCGGACGTCGGCGACCGAGGCGTCGGCTACGTTCTCGACCTCGACTACCGTGCCGCCGATGAAGTCGACGCTGAGGTTGAGCTGCCGTATCGCCAGCGAGCCGATAGCGAGCACGAGCATGACCGCGGAAATCGTGAACCACCGCTTGCGATTGCCGACGAAATCGAAGTCGGTTCGGCCCCGGTAGAGACGCATGGCGAGGCTCATGTCGCCATCTCCGCCTGGCTCCCGACCGCGCCGCGTATGGACAGGGCTCCACCGTCGCCGAATCGGGTGCGGGCGACAAAGGCCGCCGCCGGACGGGTGAAATAGTAGGCGACGAAGACGTCGACGATCGTGGCCAGACCCAAAGCGATGGCGAACCCGCGTACCGGACCGATGGCGAGCAACCACAGCAGGATGGCGCCGACAAACGAAACGGTATCCGCGGTGAGGATGGTGCGGAAGGCACGGGGGAACGCTGCGTCGACGGCAGCGCGAAGCGACCGCCCTTTGCCGACCTCCTCCTTTATTCGTTCGAAGTACACGATGTACGAATCGGATGTGATGCCGATCGAGACGATCAGACCGGCAACACCGGCGAGCGTGAGCGTGAGCCCCTGCCACTCGCCGAGCAGTGAAAAGAGCATCAGCAACGTCGACCCGAAGACGGAGAGGCCGGCGATCGTGATGAGCCCGAGTGCCCGGTAATACACGGTCATGGCGACCCCGACGAGGATCAGCCCCCCGAGGCCTGCGTACAGACCGGCGGTGAGCGAATCGTCACCAAGGGTGGCCGAGACCGATTCGACCCTCGAGATCTCGAAGGTGGTGGGCAGAGCACCGTAGCGCAGCACCGTGGCCAGGTCCTCGGCCTCGCGCTGCGGATCGTCGAGTCCGCCGATCGTGATGATGACGTTCGACGCACTGAGGTCTCCGCTCAACACCCGCGGTGCGGAGACGACGGTGCCGTCGAGCACGATTGCGAACCGTCGCCGGGGATCTTCGAGGTCGAACACTGCCAGTTGGTTGATCGACTCTTCGAACTTGCGTGAGCCGGTGCTCGTGAAGTCGGGATCGACCACCCACTGCCCTGCCGAGCCGCCTCCGAGCCCACCGCCGCTGAACAGCGCTCGAGCTCCGGAAAGGTCGGCGCCGACGAGGAGCGCAGGACCGACGTGGTAGATGAAGCCGGAAGTTTCCTCGAGCAGCCATGCCTCTTGTGTCGGATCGTCGACCCGGGTCAGACCGGTGTCCGGATCGACGGAGGGCGGCAGGATCTCGGCGAGAGGCACGGTGGTGGTCGTCGGCGGCGGCACGGTGGTGGTCGTGGTTTCGCCTTCGCTCGTCGTGGTCGTGGGTGCCGTCGTGGTGGTGGTCACCAGACCGGGCGGCGTGACGCCGAACTCGTCGTAGATGGGGCTGACCCCCGGGAGCACCCCGATCGAGAGGACCGGCCGGAACGACAACTCGCCGGTCGAACCGACGACGTCGAGCGCCCGATCCCGATCGGTCACGCCGGGAAGCTGGACGATGATCGAATCGGTACCGGCAACCGCGATCTCCGGCTCCTGTACGTTGCCCAGCGCCTCGATGCGGCGCCGGATGACGTCGACGGCGCGGTCCAGCACCTCTTCGTCTGCCGCATCGGGAGCGTCGAGAACGACCGAGAACCCTCCCTGCAGGTCGAGGCCCAGCTTCGGCTCGGCGCCGAGTCCGAGCACCGTGCCCAGCAGGCCCCAGGCCACCACGAGGGTGGCGAGGGCGACCAGACCGGCACGCCGCTTCGTCACGTCGCTCCGCCTCCGCTTGGCGGAACCTTGGATGCAATGGCGCCCCGCAGAACTTCGAGGCGAACTCCGTCACCCGTCTCGACCGTGACGGTGTCGTCGTCCATGGTGCGGACGATTCCGACGATGCCGCCCCGGGTGTAGATCCGGTCTCCGAGTTCGAGACTGCTCAAGAGCTCACGGTGACGGCGCAGCTGATTGCGCTGGGGACGAATGATCAGGAACCAGAACAGCGCCCCGAGCCCGACCACAAAGATCAGCAGCGTGGCGAGCGAGCCGCCTCCGTCGCTGCTGCTCTGAGCGAGGATGAGGTTGTGCACGAAGATCCTCCTCAAGAAGAAAGCCCGCCTACCTGCGGGCATCAGCCCACCTGGTGGGCGGCCGTCATCGTAGTGCCGCTTCTCCGTTGCCGGAAGTTCTTCCTGCCACCGTCGCGTCGCGGTACTCCTGGAAGCGGCCGGCGGCGATTGCATCCCGTGCGCCGGCGAGGACATCGAGCGTGTAGGTGAGGTTGTGAATCGACAGCAATCGCTGTCCGAGCAGCTCCCCGGTGACCCTGAGATGACGCAGGTAGCCGAGAGAGTGATGGCTGCACGTGAAGCAGCGACATGCGGGATCGATGGGGTCGGAGCGACGCATGTATTCGGCGCGCTTGATCTGGAAGTCACCGCTCCGGCTCAGTACCTTGCCGTGGCGCGCCAGGCGGGTCGGCCACACACAGTCGAAGAGGTCGGCGCCGCGGGCGATGGCGGCCAGCACTCCCTCGGTGTCACCGAGCCCCATCACGTAGCGAACCCGGTCGATAGGGAGCTCGGCAATCGCGGCCTCCAAAGCGATGGCGCGCTGGTCCGCCGACTCGCCTACCGACAGCCCCCCGATGCCGAAACCGGGAAATCCGAGTTGTGCCGTGGCAACGGCCGACTCTGCGCGCAGCTCCGGGTCGACGCCCCCCTGCACGATCCCGAACAGCGCCTGGTCGGGCCGCCGGTGTGCGGCCAGGCATCGTTCCGCCCAGCGCAACGTCCGGTCCATGGCGGCGCGTACGATCTCGCGGTCGGCCGGGAGTCCTACGAGTTCGTCGAACGCCATCGCGATGTCGGCGCCGAGCTCCTGCTGCACCTCCATGGAGCGTTCTGGTGTGAGGGTGACGGCGGCACCGTCGTACGTCGACCTGAAGCGAACACCGTCCTCGTCGACGCCGGGATCGAGACTCCATACCTGGAATCCGCCGGAGTCGGTGAGGAGGGGGCCGTCCCAGGCCATGAAGCCGTGGAGTCCGCCGAGGCTGGCCACGACATCGGAACCGGGGCGGAGCATGAGGTGATAGGTATTGGCGAGAACCATCTCGGCTCCGGCGGCATCGAGGTCGCGAACGTCGAGCGTCTTGACGGTGGCCCGGGTCCCGACCGGCATGAACGCCGGGGTTGCCACGGGTCCGTGCGGGGTCGTCAGGGTTCCGGCGCGAGCCGTTCCGTCTTGCGCCATAGCTTCGAAGGTGACCGGGGACGTCATGCCCGCACCGCCAGCATTGCGTCCCCGAACGAAAGGAACCGGTAGCCCCGTCGCAGCGCAGCGGCGTAGGCCTGCCGCCATCCGGGCCCCATGAACGCTTCGAGCATCACGAGCAGGGTGGTTCGCGGCGCGTGGAAGTTCGTGATGAGTACGTCGACGACGCCAAAACGATATCCGGGTGTGATGTAGAGGTCGGTGGGCCCGGCCCGTGGTCTGAGGGCGCCTTCGCACGCCGCCGATTCGAGAGCACGAACCACCGTGGTGCCGACGGCCACGATACGCCCTCCGCGCTCCCGGGCATGTTCGATGCGGGCGACGGTTTCCGCCGCGACCTCCACGTGTTCCCGGTGGATGACGTGGTCTTCGACGGCCGTTGCGGAAATCGGCCGGAACGTGTCCAGGCCGACGTGGAGGTCGATCTCGGCGACTTCGACGCCGCGCCGTTCGAGGGCGGTCACGACCGCACCGGTGAAGTGCAGGCCGGCGGTGGGCGCTGCGGCAGAACCGACGCGCCGCGCAAACATCGTCTGGTATCGGGACTCATCGTCGAGGTCACCCGTGAAATACGGGGGCAGCGGAACCGAGCCGACCGTTGCGATGGTGTCTTCGACGTCCCCGACCGCGCTCACCTCCACTTCGGCTATCCCGCCTTCCGGGCCGTCGACCACGGTGATGGTCAGCGGCGCCGACTCGAGAACGATGCCGGGACGCATCCTGCGGGACGGCCGCAGCATTGCCGACCAGCGCGCGGGATCGAGCCGTTCCAGCAGAAGCACCTCGACCCGTCCCGAGGTATCGCGCCGGGTCGTGATCAGCCGTGCCGCCCGCACCTTCGTCGAGTTGACGACGACGAGGTCGCCCGGTTCCAGGAGGGCGGCGAGGTCGCGGAAGTAGTGGTCCGACCCGTCGCGGGTGTCGAGGAGACGGGCCGCGTCGCGAGGCTCAACGGCCCGCTGCGCGATGGCGGCGGCGGGCAATTCGTAGTCGAAGTCCGCGGTGTACATCGGCGCTCAGGCTAAATCCCCTTC
>JBFIQU010000084.1:0-8692 GCA_041609395.1 Acidimicrobiia bacterium
CTCGAGACCACGATTCAGCTCGTGCGGGCATTCTCTGCCTACTTCTACCTCGCCAACGTCGCCGAACAGGTCCACCGCCTCGACGAGCACGGCGCCAGGAGCCGGCGGCGCGGGAACCTCCAGGAGACGGTCGACGCCATCCTGACGGCCGGGGTCGACACCGCACAGGTGAGCGACGTAGTGGCACGTCTCGAACTGAGACCGGTCTTCACCGCCCACCCCACCGAGGCCGCCCGGCGCACGATCCTGACCAAGGTCACCGCCATCGCCGAACTCCTCGGCAAGCTGCACCGCGGCGACGAGGCGAGCCGGCGGCGCGCAGAGCATCGTCTGGCCGAGATCGTCGATCTCATGTGGCAGACCGACGAGTTGCGGCGGGAACGACCGGACCCCCGCGATGAGGCGCGATCGGCCATCTACTACTTCGATCAACTGTTCCACAGCGTCATGCCGCACCTCATCGACGAAGCGACGATCCAGCTGGAACGGCTGGGAGCTCCGATAGCGTCAGACCGCAGCACGGTCCGCTTCGGGACGTGGGTCGGCGGCGACCGCGACGGCAACCCGAACGTCACCGCCGCGGTCACGCTCGACGTGCTCGCCATCCAGCACGATCACGGACTGCGCAACCTCATCGACGCCGTTGAGAAGCTTGCGGCCGAGCTCTCGTCATCGGAGCGGATCGTGGGTATCTCGGGCCGGCTGGCGGCGTCGCTCGACCAGGACCGCAAAGCGTTGCCGGAGACGGCGAACCGTTTCGGGCGCCTCAATGCAGGCGAGCCCTACCGGTTGAAACTGGCCTTCATCCACCAGCGCTTGCACAACACGAAGCGACGGCTCGCCGAGGGAGCGAAAAATCATCCGGGTCGTGACTACCGGGACGCGGCTGAGCTGATCGACGATCTCGAGATCATCCACGATTCGCTCCGCACAAACCGGGGCGAGCTCATGGCCCGTGGAACCCTGGGCCGGCTGATCCGGCGCGTTGCCGCCTTCGGATTCCACCTGGCCACCATGGACCTGCGGGAACATGCCACGAAGCATCACGAAGCCGTGGCGCAGCTCGTCGACCGGATCGACCCCGAAATCGGCTACCGCACTCTCGACCGCGAGCACCGGACTCGATTCCTCATCGGCGAACTCGGTTCGCGGCGGCCTCTGTCGTCACCGACGACGACCCTGACGGGCGACGCCGCGGCGACGCTGGAAACGATGCGAACCGCCCGGATTGCGCTAGACCGCTACGGGGCGAATGTCATCGAGAGCTACATCGTCTCAGAGACCAGAGGCCCCGACGACATCCTGGCCGCCGTCGTGCTGGCGCGGGAGGCGGGCCTCGTGGACCTCACGGCGCCCTTTGCCCGCATCGGGTTCGTCCCGCTCTTCGAGACGACGGACGAGGTCAGGCGAGCCCATGAGATTCTCGACACCCTTCTCTCGATACCCGAGTACCGGCGAATCGTCGGTCTCCGCGGCGATCTCCAGGAAGTGATGCTCGGATACTCGGATTCCAACAAGCACGCCGGAATCACGACGGCGCAATGGGATCTCTATTCAGCGTCGCGCCGGCTGCGCGACGTTGCGTCCGCTCACGGTGTGGCCCTGCGCTTCTTCCACGGCCGCGGCGGCACGGTCGGCCGCGGCGGCGGCCCGACCGGCGAAGCGATCCTCGCCCAGCCGTGGGGGACCGTCGACGGGCGGATCAAGATCACGGAGCAAGGTGAAGTGATCGCCGACAAGTACGGACTGCCGGAATTGGCCCGCCACAACCTGGAACTCGCCCTCGCGGCGACCCTCGAAGCATCGCTGCTGCACCGTGTTTCGCGTCAGCCCGAGCACGTGCTCAAACGGTGGGACGACGCCATGGACGCGATTTCCGATGCCGCGTATCGGGCGTATCGCGATCTCGTCGAGGACCCGGACCTGGTCGGCTACTTCATGAGCACCACCCCCGTGGAGGAACTGGGTGCCCTGAACATCGGATCGCGCCCGGCGCGGCGCCCCGGCTCCGACTCGGGTCTCAGTGGCTTGCGGGCCATCCCGTGGGTGTTCGGATGGACGCAATCCCGCCAGATCGTGCCCGGATGGTTCGGAGTCGGGACCGGCCTCGCGGCCGCCCGACAGGGCCCGTGGGCCGAGACGATCGGGGAAATGTTCACCGCGTGGTCGTTCTTCCGAAGCTTCATCTCCAACGTCGAGATGACCCTCGCCAAGACCGACCTGACCGTGGCTTCCCACTACGTGACCGAGCTCGGCGGCGCCGATCACGACCGCATCTTCACATCGATTCAGGCCGAATACGACAGGACCGTCACCGAGATACTGCGACTGACCGGTGGCGAACGACTCCTCGATGCGCATCCCGTACTGCAGCGGACGCTCGACGTTCGCGACGTCTACGTCGATCCGATCAGCCTCATCCAGGTCTCGCTGCTCGCCCGATCACGTGATCTCGACCGACCGGACCCGCTGCTGGAGCGGGCCCTCCTGCTCACGGTCAATGGCATTGCTGCCGGGCTGAGGAATACCGGCTGATCAGCTCGGCGCTCGCCGTATCTTGTCTAAAAGCAGCGGAATCCAGTGCTCACGGTACGCAGCGCGCAACGACGGCACTCGCCAATCGCCGCCGGTGACGCGACCACGGCACTGCGGCGACCCGCACCTGCAGGGCATCTCCCAATCCTCCGGGCCGGTCTGCGTCGCATAGTCGATCGTGAGCTCTTCCCCGGCCTTGATGGCGCGTCGGACCGTGACATCGAAGGCGCCGCTCATCCACAGATTGGGGTCGCAGCTGTGGTTGCCGTACCGGATCGGGTCGGCTGGATCGATCACCAGGTGCCGGCCCGGACCCAGCGCAATGCTGCTGTACGGCGGCTCCAGGGCGGCGAGCCCTGCATCGTCGGTCACCGACCCGCCGAGCCGGGCGACGAGGACCCCGGGTGCGATCGGTTCGCCGGCGAACAACCCCAGGCCGTGTATCGGGGATTCGGTTACGACGACGGCGGGGTGGAGATGGCTGCGCGCCGGCACCTTCACGAACGGCTCCGTGCCGCCGCCACCAGGGACCGGGCGGCCTTCCGCAGCCTTCGGGTGCCGAGTGCTGCCGACAGGGTTCGGGCGGGCCAGGCGAGATCCGGAGCATCGAGCCGCAGCCGGAGCTCCGCTACCGCGCCCGAAGGCTCGACGACGCTCTCGACCCGGCACTCCACCCACACGCTTTCTGCGGCGGCGGCACGGCACTCCAGACGAAACCGCCGGCCGGCTTCGTACTCGGCCACGCGCACATCACACGGCCCCCGCCACGGCCACAGGTGAAGCTCGGCGGCAAAGCGGTCGCCGGCCGAAAGCAACGAGCCGGTTCCGGCGACCTCCCGCAGCGGTGCCCAGGTCTCCAAACGTGACGGATCGGCAACGACCGCCCACATCGCGGACGGGTCGACACCGTGAGCCCGGCGCCGCTCGCCAGCGAGCAGCGCCGCCGTCACTGTGCAGCCCTGGCCCGGATCAGTTCACTGACCTTGCGCGGATCGGCTTTGCCGCCGGTCGCCTTCATGACCTGACCCACGAGGAAGCCGATGGGTTTGCCATCACCGGAGCGGATCTTCTCGAGTGCATCCGGATTCGCTGCGATCACCTTTTCCACCTCGGCCGCCAACGTGTCGGTGTCGCTGACCTGGATGAGATCCCGCAGCTCGGCGACGGCGGACGGCGAACCCTCCCCCTCCAGCACCCCGGCGAGCACGTCTTTGGCAGCCGTCGCCGACAGCGTTCCATCGACCACCATTCTCTGCAACTCGACGAGATGCTCGGCCTGCAATGCCGTCTGCCCGAGCTCGACCTCTCCTCTGCGGAGATACGCCACGACCTCGCCGGTCAGCCAGTTCGCCGTCCCGACCGGCTCCGCTCCCGCAGCAACGGCGGCTTCGAACAGCGCTCCGAGATCGGGGGCGTCGACCAGCAGGCCGGCGGCACGGGCGTCGATCCCGAGCCCGGCAAGCCGGGCCCGCTTCGCCTGCGGCAATTCGGGAAGCGTCGCGCCGATCTGCTCGCGCCACGCTGCATCGATGTGGAGTGGTAGCAGGTCGGGTTCCTGGAAGTAGCGGTAGTCCTCGGACTCTTCTTTGGACCGCATCGAATGGGTGCGCCCGTCCTCCTCATTCCAGTGCCGCGTCTCCTGGACCACAGTGCCGCCGCTTTCCACGAGCTCGATCTGGCGGTTGATCTCGTAGTCCACCGCCTGCTGCAGCGATCGCAACGAGTTCATGTTCTTGATCTCGGCGCGGGTGCCGTACTCGCCGGCGCCGACTGGCCGAATCGAGATATTGGCGTCGAACCGCATGCTGCCCTCTTCCAGCTTGGCGTCGGAGACCCCGAGCGCTCGCACCAGCGCTTGCAACTCAACGGCGTAGGCACGGGCCTGAGCTGCGCTCCGAAGATCGGGTTCCGTCACGATCTCGACGAGCGGAACGCCCGACCTGTTGAAATCGAGCAACGAGTGCTCGGCGGCGTGAATACGCCCGCCGTCGCCGACGTGGAGGCTCTTGCCGGTGTCCTCCTCCATGTGGACTCTCGTGATCCCGATCCGGATCGGAGCGTCGCCGTCATCGACGTCGATGTGCCCGTCGACGCAGATCGGGACGTCGTACTGGGAGATCTGGTAGTTCTTCGGGAGATCCGGATAGAAGTAGTTCTTGCGGTGGAAGAGCGAGTGCACCTGGATCGTGCAGTCGAGGGCGAGACCGATCTTGATGATCCACTCGATCGCCTTCCGGTTCGGTACCGGGAGCGCACCGGGCAATCCCAGGCACACGGGGCACCCGCGGGTATTCGGCTCATCGGCAAATCCCACCGCGCAACCGCAGAACATCTTCGACTCGGTCGCAAGCTCGACGTGGGTCTCGAGGCCTATCACTGCTTCGTAGCTCATGTCCGGACCTCTGAGGTTGCCAGCCCCGGTCGCGCCGAAAACCCTGCAACTTCCTCGACGGCGGCGGCGGCACGGAACATCACCGCCTCGCCGAGCGCCGGTGCCATCACCTGGAAGCCGATCGGAAGGCCGGCCCCGTCGAGACCGCACGGCACCGAGATCGCCGGATGGCCGGCGAGGTTCGACGGGATCGTGCAGAGGTCGGACAGATACATCGCCAGCGGATCAGCGGTCCGCTCGCCGAGCCGGAAGGCGGTGGTCGGACTGGTTGGTGAAACCAGAACGTCCGCCCGTTCGTAGGCGGCGGCGAAGTCGCGGATGATCATCGTCCTGACCCGCTGTGCTTGACCGTAGAAGGCGTCGTAGTACCCGGCCGACAGTGCGTAGGTTCCGAGCAAGATGCGCCGCTGCACCTCGGGTCCGAACCCCTGAGCGCGCGTCGCCGCCATCATTGCCTCGACGTTGTCACCGTCGACCCGCAAGCCGTACCGAACGCCGTCGAACCTGGCGAGATTCGCCGAACATTCCGCCGGTGCGATCAGGTAGTAGGCGCTGAGCGCGTACTCCGTCGACGGAAGGGACAACTCGACGATCTCGGCACCGGCATCGGCCAGACCGTCGACCGTCGTGCGGAACTCCGCACGGACGTCCGGGTCGATTCCATCACCCGCCAATTCCGTCACCACACCGACGCGCAACCCGGACACGCCCTCATCGAACGACGCGAAGGGGTCCGGGGCGTCCCCGGGATAGCTGGTGGCGTCGTTGGGATCGTGCCCGGCAATGGCGTCGAAGAGCGACGCAGCATCGGCGACCGTACGGGTGATCGGACCAATCTGGTCGAGCGACGACGCGAACGCGATGAGGCCGTACCGGCTCACGAGACCGTACGTCGGCTTCATTCCGACGACACCGCACAGTGATGCCGGCTGGCGGATGGAACCGCCGGTGTCGGAACCGAGGGCACCCAGAGCCGATCCGGCGGCAACCGCCGCGGCCGCACCGCCGGAGCTTCCCCCCGGCACACGATCGGTGTTCCACGGGTTCCGTGTGGCGCCGTACGCCGAGTTTTCGGTGGACGATCCCATGGCGAACTCATCGAGGTTCGTCTTGCCCACGAGGACGGCCCGGGCGGCCCGCAACCTCTCGACCACGGTGGCATCGTATGGAGGGAGGTAGCCGGCGAGGATCTGCGAGCTGCACGTCGTCTCGACGCCGCGCGTCACCATGTTGTCCTTCAATGCAATCGGGATGCCGGCGAGCGGCCCCGCTCCTGGATCTGCTGCAATTGCCTCGTCTGCGGCCCGGGCTGCGGAAGCGGCCCCCTCCCGGTCCAGCGTCAGATAGGCATGCACGTCGGCTTCGGTCATTGCGGCTCGCTGCAGCACGGCGTCGAGCAGCTCCGCAGCGGTCAACTCGCCGCTGCGAAGGAGCCGGCCGGCCGCTGCAATCGTGAGGTCGGCAGGGTCGCTCACGAGTCGAGAATCCTGGGGATACGAAAGTATCCGTCCTCGGCTTCCGGCGCCTGGCCGAGAACCTCGTCGCGGTCGAGACTGGACCGGACCTCGTCTTCGCGGAACGCGTTCGTGAGGGGCAGTGGATGCGACGTCGGAGGCACCCCTTCCGTGTCGAGTCCCTGGACCAGCGCGGCGTGGTCGAGGATGAGCGGAAGCTGGCGCTGGTAGAGATCCAGTTGATCGGGAGTGAGCTCGAGACGGGCCAGCCGGGCGACCCTGGCGATGTCGATGTCGACGGGCATGGCCGGGGATGGTAACCGGCTACCGACGACCGGCTATTAGCTTCGGCCCTCGTGGCGGCTACGTACTTCGGGCTCGATATGGCGTGGTCCGACACGCGGGGTTCGGGGGTGTGCGCCCTCGATGCCTCCGGGATCGTCGTCGACGAGCGGCACCTCGCAACGGACGGCGAGATCGAGGAATGGATCGCGGGGCTGGCGACCGACCGGGCGGTCGTGGCCGCCGACATCCCGCTGGTCGTTCCCAACGAGACCGGCTCGCGGCCCTGCGACCGCGCCGTGGCCGCAGCATACGGTTCCCGTCGCGCCGGTCCTCACCCTGCGAACCGGGCCCTCTTCGAGACGCGCTTCGGCCGGGTTCGTGGCGAAGCTCTGCGGAAGAGGCTGGAAGGGCTCGGGTTCGGCACTCCGTTCGACCGCGGTCGCCGCACGCTGTTCGAGGTCTATCCGCATCCCGGGCTGGTCGAGGTATTCGACCTCGCCGAGCGTCTCCGTTACAAGAAAGGAACGGTTGCCGAACGCCGCCGCGGGCTGAAGCGCCTCCGCGCGCTGCTCGATCGGCTCGCCGAAGCCACGCCGCCCCTCACCGGCCCGGCCGTAGCCATACCCAACGCGGCGACGGGCCGCGACCTGAAGGCGATCGAAGACCGCCTCGATGCTCGCTTCTGTGCATGGGCCGCTCTGCTGTGGGCCGTAGCACCGTCGCGCCTGCGCGTCTTCGGCGACGCCACCAGCGGGCACATCCTGGTGCCTCTGGGATAATTCTCCGCATGCTGCCGATTCCACCCCGACCCGAGCTGCGCCGCCGTCTGCCCCGGCTCTTGTTCGGACTGGTCCTCTTCGGAGTCGGCCTCGCCCTCATGGTCGAAGCGGGTCTCGGTCTCGGTCCCTGGGAGGTGCTCCACCAGGGTGTCTCCATCCACACCGGTATTCCGATCGGGACCGTGGGAATCCTGACCGGCTTTGTCGTGCTCGGAGGGTGGATCCCGCTTCGGGAGCGAGTCGGCCTGGGGACGCTGGCCAACGTCGTCCTCATCGGTGTGGTGTACGACCTCACGATCCTCGCCTTACCCACCCCGGCCGCCGCCACCATCCGCTGGAGCGCACTCGCCGCCGGCATCGTGCTCATCGGAATCGGATCCGGGTACTACATCGGTGCCGGGCTGGGTCCCGGACCTCGTGACGGCCTCATGACCGGACTCGCCAAGCGCGGCTTCCACATCGGCTGGGTGCGTACGGGGATCGAAGTGAGCGCACTGGTCGGCGGCTGGCTGCTGGGGGGAACCGTCGGCGTCGGCACGGTGCTGTTCGCATTTGCCGTCGGACCGCTGGTCGCCCTCTTCCTGCCCCGGTTGACGCTGCGAATCGCTCTGGCCGCGGACTAACTCAGCTCCAGCCGTCCGGACTCCCGGCGGATGAGCACTCGTCGAACGTGTCGACGGATTCGGCCGATACGGCGCTGGCGAAATGGGCCGATGCGCCGCCGCCGACGGCGGCACAATGCCAGATCCCCGAGGCGTCGCCGGCAAACACAACTGCTGCGTCCGGGCTCGTGATCGCAACGACCATCCCGAGCGACCAGTCGCCCGCCGCGCCGACAACGTCGAAATCGGGCACGGCAGCGTCGAGATCCGCAATCGGGGCCGCGTAGTCCCCGGCGTCGGCCGCGAACGCCTGCACGGCCGCCAGAGCGGCCTCGACGTCCGAACGGGCCGCAGCTGCGTCGAAGGCGGCCGTCGCCGACGCGAGAACCGTGCACGCGTCGGCATCAACCGCCCATGTGTCCCCGTTGCGGGAGAACGGAATCGTCAGCGGGATGGGGCCTGCTGCGGTGACGACCGTGACGGTCACCATGCCTTCAGCGGCAACCACCGATCCGGTGACCAGTGAATAGCCCTCGACTCCCGTGTTGAAGGAGGCATGCTCGGCGGCGGCGGAAGCCGCGGCCTCGCGGGAACACCCGGTCGATGAACCTACGGTCAGCGCTTCGACGGTGCTCCAGTCTGCGA
>JBFIQU010000085.1:0-8577 GCA_041609395.1 Acidimicrobiia bacterium
CCACCACAACCGCACCCCCGACCACCACCACAACCGCACCCCCGACCACCACCACCGCACCCCCGACCACCACCACCGCGCCCCCGACCACCACCACCGCGCCCCCGACCACCACCACCGCGCCGGCGTCCGTGGTGGCCGTCGACGACGACGCCGCCACCGAGCCCGATACTGCGGTGACCATCGACGTTCTCGCCAACGACACGGTGGACGCCGGGGCAACCGTGGCACTAGACAAGAATCCGAACCACGGCACCGTGGATCTCGCGGGCACCATGATCACCTACACGCCGGATCCCGGATTCACCGGCACCGACAACTTCGCGTACGAGGTCTGCAACCCCGGCGGACCCTGTGCCACCGCCCGGGTCAGGATCGAGATCGACGGCTGAACGCCCACCCGGCGCCGGCCGAGCCGACTACAACGTGGCGGCGAGTTCCCCGACCAGTGCCGAGGCGTTCTCCAGCACCGGCTCACCGTGGCCGAACAGCACGGTGCCGAAGCTCAACTGCGCCAGCTTCCGGATCGACTCGTTGGCGAGTGCCATATCGGACGTGAACCGGGGGTTGGCGCCGACAACGCCACCATCGGAACCGTTCAGAGCATCGCCGGCGACCAGGAGACCGGGCCCTGCCGGATCGTAGACACAGATGTGGCCCGCGGTGTGGCCCGGCGTCTCCACGATCTCGAGGCCGAAGACCTCATCGCCGTCGCCTACCGCAACGACCGGTCGGGGCGATTCCATCGCGTCGATGTCGGCGGCACCGGCGTAGGCGGTGGCAGCACCGGCAGCGGCCATCACATTGGGAAGACTGCCGATGTGGTCCCGGTGGAGATGTGTCAGGACGACGTGAGCGACACTCCCCCAACCCAGGCCGATCCGGGCCAGAGCAGCTTCGATGTCCCCCGTGCTCCCCGACACTCCGGTGTCGACGACGGCAGCGGTCCCGTTGCGGACAAGAACGTATGCTGAGACGAATCCGAGGTTGACCCGCTCCCACGTCACCGGCCCCGCCACCGTTCCCTCCGTCGACGTCGTCGTCTGCGGGTCGGGCGACGCCGTCGAGTCCGGGGACGACGACGCCGGGGTAGCGGGTGGCGCCTCGCTCGTCGTCGAGGACTGCGAAGGCTCCTCCGGAGCCGAGGAGGTACCGGCCACGCCGTCGTCGTCCCCGCACGCGGCAAAGGCCACTCCGAAAACCACGATCGCCGTGGTGGCACCGATCTCGGAGAGAAAGGCGCGGCGGGTGATTCGCTTCATGTCAACCACTCCTCCGCTCTCGCAACGACCCCAGATTGGCACAATGCCGGCGTGAGCACAGCTGCTCGGGCGGCGACGACCTGGTGAGGCTCCGGCGCCGCACTGCAGGCTGAACTCCACGACTCGAACTGCCGCTCTGAGCGCCGGGAACCGGCAGGCGCAATCGATCGTCATAGCGCCGATCGAAAGGACGATTCCACATGCGCCGCATACTCGCCGTAGCGCTCACCGGAACCCTCCTCGCCGGATGCGGGGACGGAGGTTCCGCTGCACCCACCACCAGCCCGCCGTCGACGACCACGCCCACCACGCAGCCGGTCGACGCCAAGCCCCCCGGCGGCGATCCGGAACCCCCTCCTCCCGGTATCGCCATCGGTCCGTTGTTCATCGACGGAGCAGAGCCACACGCGGTCGGCGGAGGCGATGTTGTCGTCGTCCTCACCGGCAGCGCCCCGACGCCGTGCCACACCCCTCGTGCCCGGGCCACCGTCGATCCCGGAGCCAACTCGGTCTCCATCGAGGGATGGTCGGAGTTCCCCGAGGAGGCGATCTGCATGCAGGTCCTCCAGCCATTCGAAACAGAGGTCGAGGCCCTGGGACTCCACCCGGGGAACTGGATCATCTCGGTGAACGGAACTTCGATGGCGACCATCACCGTCGGCGGCGACTCATAGCTCAAGGCCGGAACGGGGTTCTGCCGAAGAACCCGGGGTGGATACGACGCCCGACGCCCGCTCTGCGCGATACGACGCCGGCTGGTACCTGCGCGAACTTCCGACCGACCAATGGAACGTGGTTCGCGACGTCCCGATCGGTACCGACGAGATTCCCCTCGACTGGCTCGCCATCGGTCCGGCCGGCGTGTACGCAATAACCGGTAAGGATCATCGCTCGCACGTCGTGCGCGTCGGGAACGGTCGCATCCTGGTCGACGGGAGAGCAACGGACTACCTGCGCCGGGCCAAGCGGCAGGCGACGTGGATCCATGCGTTGCTCTCGGAAGCCGTCGACCGGTCGTTCTGGGCGACGCCGGTGATTGCGATCATGAGCGACGTGCTGCAGATCCGGGCCCAGCCGGGCAGCGTTCACGTTCTCGAACCGGCATCGCTCCCGTCGTGGCTGTCGAGCCAGCCGTCGCTGTTCACGACCGACGAAGTGCAACGCCTCGTTCTGACCGTCGACACATGGGTGAAGGTCAACAGCTGAGCCATCCACGACCGGCTTCGACTACGTATTAGTAGTAAAAGCTCGACCCTGGAGGTACAGATGCAGACCGTTCAAGACCGCAGTTCGATTTGGCAGCGGCTCGAGCCGCGCCACCGGGTGAAGATCATGTTCTTCCTGGCTGCCTTTGCTTCGTTCCTCTTCTCCGTTTCCCTGTGGTTCGGAGGAGAGAAAGAGGCCGGACTGTTCGTCGGTTTGTGGGTCCCTGCGATCCACTCGCTGGGAACACTCGTCCTCGTGGGTGAAGAGGACACCCGATGAGTTCAGAAGTCTTCATCTTCGCCGTGGGATCGGTGGTCTTCATCATGACCACCGCTGCCACCCTTCTGTACGGGTACTTCCAGTTCAACGCTCGCTATCGCGTTGCCGATGTGCCCGGTGCCAACCAGGACGCCGACCCTGCTGCGGTCGCCGCGTCACCGGTCGGCATTGCAGAGCCGTCGGACGGAGGGTCGTACGGCGCCGGCACCATCGTTCCCGCGACGCGCCCGCGGCGCAACGGCAGCGTTGCGTCTCTCGCAGTCGCCGAGCGCGCCCTGGCCGAAGTCGCTCGCTGAGCGGGCGGCTTCGGCTACGCCCTACTCACCGCACTAGCCTTCGCCGCCTGGGACCACACCGCAGATGAGGAAGGGAGCTGGGATCTTGGCTCACCCCAACGGTTTGTTCGCATGGTGCGACCTCGCACTTCCCGATACGGCGGCGGGAGCCGACTTCTACAAGCGCGTTTTCGGCTGGGAAACCGAGGATGTACCGGCGCCCGAATCGATGCCCTACAGCTTCTTCACGAAAGAGGGCCGGATCGTCGCCGGCATGGGACCCCTTTCTGAGGAGCAACAGGAACAAGGCGTTCCCCCGATGTGGTCCGCGTACATCGCAGTGGACGACGTCGATGCCGTCGCCGCACGCGCCGGCGAGTTGGGCGCCAACGTGGTGATGCAACCCATGGACATCATGGACGCCGGACGCATGGCCTACCTCTTCGATCCCACCGGCGCTGCCGTCGGGCTGTGGCAGGCGGGCAACCACATCGGCGCCGACGTCTTCAACGAGCCCGGCGCTATGTGCTGGAACGAGCTCGCCACACGCGATGTCGATGGCGCCATCGCGTTCTACACCGAGCTGCTCGGGTGGAAGACCGACACTCAGGAGTACGGCGGTTTCGACTACGTGACGTGCGTCGTCGATGACCGGTCGACCGCCGGGATCTACGACATGTCGGCCTTCATGCCGGACGGCGTGCCTGCGCACTGGTCGGTCTACTTCGCCGTGGACGACACCGATGTCGCCGTTGCGACGGCCCGGGAGCTCGGCGGTCAGATCGACCGGGAGCCGACGGACACTCCGTTCGGCCGGATGGCGGCGATGACGGACCCGCAGGGCGCCTCGTTCTACGTGATCGCCCTTTCCAGCGAATAACGCGCCGCCGGCCCACCGCATTCAGGTGACCGGCGCCCGCCGTCCACAACGAGGAGAGCACATACCCCGCTGCGCACGGCGTTCGGCGCCGGCCACTCGATCGGGCGAGACACCCGTCTTCTAGATTGTCGGTTTCCCGCGACGGGTTCCGTTGTCGCCGACCTGTTCGGACGCGCTCCGGCCCCCGGGGACGGGTCGGGGGCCGGAGTGGTGGCGTAGCGCGTGGCTACGGGTCTACGAAGGTCCGGTTGTCCGGGGCCGGGGAGGTAGCTCGGGACTGAGGGCCTCCCCCCAGCGAACGAGCGTGGCACCGAGCCGCTGCCGCAGTCCGGGGCGTCCGGGCAAACGGGGGGTCGGGGCACGCTCATGATGGAGCACCCGGGTGAGTTCGAGAAGGTTGTCTCCTTGCATGGTCAGGCTCCTTGCGTTGAATTACTGAGAAAGCGCTCGAGCATGCCGGTGGCTTCGGGTACGGCGTCGGTCCGGATGCTGTACTCCCGGTCGTCGCCGATCGTGACCCTCACCAGGCCGGCCCGGCGCAGCAAGCTGACGTGATGGTGGGCGGTCGACTTGCTGACATCGAGATGGTCCGCGATGTCGGTGAGCGACTTCGAGCCGGCGGCGAGGTACCCGAGAATCCGCATCCGCTTGTCGTCTCCAAGCGCCTTGTAGAACTGCACGAGCCAGCTCGGGGGTCCCGCGGGATCGGCAATGCTTTCGTCGGTCACCGGATAGGCAAACATGCGAAGTGATCCGTGCTCCGCAATGACCACCCAGGGCCGGATCACTTTCGAGGGGATGAGCACGACACCCGTCACCGAAGGCTGCATGGCGAAGGTGACACCGTTGGTCGCCATCTCGACCAGACGATCCGGTGGCACCGTCGCCGCCATGGCACGCTTCTCCGCAGCGTCGCGTTCGAGAATGGGCATCACGTGGGGATGGTCGGCGAGCACGTCCTGTGCGAACAGCCGGAGCGTCTCGATGAGCCCTTCCTTGAATGTGGCGGCATCTCCTTCGAGGATGGCTGCGACGCCGTCACGGTGCTTTTGAACCTTGGGATGCTCGAGGACCTTCGCTCGCGCACCCTCGTCACCCGCCGCAGCTCTGCGCACCGCATCCATATCGAGCTTGCCCTCGGCCTCGCTGAGAAGAGCGAGCCGAACGTCGATCGGATCCATGGCTGCCAGCTTGTCGAGCAGCGCCTCGACGGTTTTCGGTGCCGGCAGCTCGTAGACCACGCCGAGAAGGCCTACGAGGTGTTCCCCGGTACGTAGTACGAGATCGAGTCCGGCCTGCAGCGGAACCGACGCGCTCTCATAAGTGCGGTCGAACCACTCCTCACCGACCTCGTACTCCGAGCGATCGCTGCATCCGAACGCGAAGAGCGAGAGCAGGAGTTCGTAGGCGGGTGCGACGTCGATCTCCACCTCGAGGCGACGCTCGGTGTCGGTGTAATCACGGACCTTGGGACCGGATACGGTCATAGCAACTCCATCGCATCGTTCGATATATTTCGAATAATACGAAATTTGGAGAAGATGTCAAGACTGTATCAAACGTAAGAGTTTCTTCGTTTCGTTCGAAGAGCCCCTTCGAGAAGATCAACGTTGACGGGGAGATCGGGCCGCCTACCGGGGCCGCACCGACCGGAACCCGCCGTCGACCGGCAGAACCTGCCCCGTGATCCACGTTGCCTCGGGGGAGAGCAAGAACTCCACAGCCGCGGCCACATCATCCGGTTCGCCGATGCGCCCGAGCGGATGCATCGCTTCCGAGGCCTCGAGCGACGGACCCGAGGTGAGACGTTCGGTCAGCGGGGTCCGCACCAGGCCGGGCGAGACGGCGTTGAAGCGGAGGCCGGAGCGGGAATACGACGCCGCAGCGGAACGCACGAGGCCTTCGATCCCTGCCTTGGCGGCAGCAATCGCCTCATGGTTGGCCAACCCGTACCCGGCAGCAACGGAGGAGATGAGCACGACGGATCCCCCACCCGACCGCATCCGCTTCGCTGCAGCTCGAACTGCACCGAAGGCGCTGCGGAGGTTCGTCGCTACCACGTCGTCGAACTCGTCTGCCGTCGTGAGATGAGCCGGCTTCAACAGCAGTGAGCCGACGGCATTGACGATGCCGTTCACCACTCCGAACTCCTCGATGGCGTGTTCGACGGCGGCGTCGATTTCGTCGATGTTCCTGGCGTCGAGGACGTAGGGACGTCCGCCGGTTTCAGCCGCAAGGCGGTGGAGCTTGTCTGCTGACCGGCCGGCGAGCAGCGTGGACCGTCCGGTCTTGGCCAGCCGGGCCGCAACTGCCGACCCTATGCCGCCGCCGGCACCGAGAACCACAACCGATCCGCTCATCGCGTTTTCCTTTCTGGACAACTAGACCTATAATTTAGTACTAACCGTTTTTCAACGCAAAGATCTCATGCCTGAAGGACACACGATCCACCGCTACGCACGGCTCCATCGGAAGGCCCTCGCCGATCGGAACCTTCGCGTCTGGTCGCCGCAGGGTCGATTCGACGACGGGGCCTCCGACATCGACGGCCGCCGGCTGGAGGACGTCGAGGCGGCGGGCAAGCATCTCTTCTACCGATGGTCCGGGAACCGCACCTTGCACGTCCACCTCGGACTGTTCGGCCGCTTCCGCCTCCACAACGGCGAAGCACCATTGCCAACGGACGGCACCCGGCTCGCCATGTCGGACGGGTCGGTGACGCTGTACCTTTCCGGTCCCAACAACTGCGAACTCATCGATCCGGCTGAAGAGGATTCGATCCGCGACCGCCTGGGCCCCGACCCGCTCGCCAACGGACGCTCCGCCGATCGGTTCATCGCCAACCTGGCCGGGCGCCGCATCCCGATCGGGGCCGCACTCCTGGACCAGAAGGTGGTCGCCGGGGTCGGCAACGTATACCGCGCCGAGGTCCTGTTCAAGGAACGGATCCACCCCGCGATACCGGCTCACTCGATCGGGGAACGAGACACCGAACGGCTGTGGCGGCGGATCACGGACGAACTGCGGCGCGGCGAACGGTCGGGGCGAATCATCACCGTCGAGCCCGATGAGATCGGGGTACCCAGCCGCCGCGATCTGCGCCGCGACGAGCGCCTGTACGTCTACAAACGAGACGGCGACCCGTGCCGCCGATGCGGGACCCCGATAGAGTCGACCGATCTGCCGGCACGCACGATCTGGTTCTGCCCCCACTGCCAGGCGAGGTGAGTATGAAGGTCGCCGTTTTCAGTACCCGTAACTACGACCGCCGGTTTCTCCAGGAGGCCAACCGAACACACGGGCACGACCTCGTGTTCTTCGAAGCGCGCCTCCACGGAGAGACGGTCTCGCTGGCAGCCGGCTTCGACGCGGTGTGCGCGTTCGTGAACGATCAACTGGACGGACCCGTTCTCCGCACCCTGGCGGCGCAGGGGGTGGGCACCGTTGCCTTGCGGGCCGCCGGCTTCAACAACGTGGACCTGACTGCAGCCGAAGAGAGCGGAATCACCGTCGTGCGGGTTCCGGCGTACTCCCCCTACTCCGTCGCAGAACACACGGTGGGCCTCATCCTGACGCTGAACCGGAAGATCCACCGCGCCTACGCCAGGGTTCGCGAACACAACTTCTCTCTCGACGGCCTGCTCGGTTTCGACCTCCGGGGAAAGACCGTCGGTCTCATCGGGACCGGCCGGATCGGAGAAGCCACCGCCCGCATCCTGCACGGGTTCGGGTGCGACCTCATCGGCTACGACCCCCACCCCAACCCGGCCTGCACCGAGCTCGGACTCCGCTACACCGATCTCGATACGCTCCTCGCCACCAGCGATGTCATCACCCTGCATACGCCGCTGACACCGCAGACCCACCACATCATCGACGCGGCTGCACTGGCCAAGGTCAAGCAGGGCGTCATGATCGTCAACACGTCGCGGGGGGCGCTCATCGACACTGCGGCAGCGGTCGAAGGCCTCAAAGACGGAACGATCGGCTACCTCGGACTCGACGTGTACGAGGAAGAGGCCGATCTCTTCTTCGAAGATCTCTCCAATGCCGTGATTCAAGACGACGTGTTCAGCCGGCTGCTCACGTTTCCCAACGTCGTCGTCACAGGGCACCAGGCGTATTTCACAGAGGATGCCCTGCGCACCATCGCCGACACGACGATCGAAAGCCTCACTGCCCTGCAAGCCGGTCGGTCGCCGGGCACCGAGGTGCGCTTGAAGGAGGTTCGGGGATGAACCCGATCCGCCTGAGCGGCATCGCACGCATGATCGACGTGCGACACCCCTCCAATCTCTTCATCGTGGCGGCAACCGCGGCAGCAGGCATCGGGGCGATGGTGTGGCGCGTCGCCGGACCAGGGGACGACGTACTGCGGTGGGGTCTCCTGGCGGGCGGTGCGGTGTTCCTCGCCTGGGCGATCGCACGTGAATTGGACCCGGATCACCCCACCGGAGCGCTGGTGGCGGCCGTCGTCGCGTTGCCCCTGCTTGCACTCGGCGCACCGTCGCTCGCAGCAGCAGCCGCCATATTGCTGGCGACACGGATCGCGGCCCGCACGACGGGCCGGTCACCTACGCCGATCGACGCCGCCGTCCTCATCGGTCTCGGTGGCTACGTCGGCCTCGACCCAACGGGATGGCCCGCAGCCACCGCCCTGACCGGCGCCCTCGTC
>JBFIQU010000086.1:0-8546 GCA_041609395.1 Acidimicrobiia bacterium
CGATTATGAGTCGAGCGCTCTTACCGACTGAGCTACGCCGCCCGGTTCGGCTGCCGGCGGCCCGAAGGCCGCAGGTCGCTCGAGCCCCCTCGCGGGATTGAACCGCGGACCCCTTCCTTACCATGGAAGTGCTCTACCACTGAGCTAAGGGGGCGTTGTCGGCCCGATAGCTTACCCGGCGCGGGCGCGCCGGCAGGCCGGTCGGGCTGGTGCCGGGAGAAGGATTTGAACCTCCGAAGGCAGTGCCGGCAGATTTACAGTCTGCTCCCTTTGGCCGCTCGGGCATCCCGGCGTATCGGCCGCCGGCTACCGGCTACCGGCCGCCGTCGGCGGCGGGAAGGTTAGCCGGTGTTCGACGGGGGGTAGCCCGCCATCTCGCGCAGGCGGTCCACCCGTTCCGGAATCGGCGGATGGGTCTGAAACATGCTCATCAGGCCTCCGCCTCTCCGGCCTCCGAACGCCTTCAGCGGGTCGGCGATGAAGAGCTGGCTGACGGCGGGATTGACGTCCATCGGAATCCGGGACGTTCCCGCCTCGAGCTTCTGCAACGCACTGGCCAGCGCCAGCGGCCGGCCGGTTATCTCGGCCCCGCTGGCGTCGGCCTGATACTCACGCGCCCTGCTGATCGCCATGCGGATCAGCATCGCGCCCAGCGGAGCGAGGATGATGCTGAGCAGCCCGACGATGCCGGCCAGCGGATTGTTGCGGTCGCGGCTTCCACCCGTGAAGAACGCGATGCGAGTCAGGAACACGAGTGCGGTCGCCACGGTCGCCGCGATCGATGAGATCAGGATGTCGCGGTTCTTGACGTGCGCCAGCTCATGGGCGAGGACCCCCTCGAGTTCCTCCTCACTCATCAACTGCAGGATCCCGGTGGTCACGGCGACGGCGGCGTGCTCGGGGTTGCGTCCCGTCGCAAATGCGTTCGGCTGCGGCGAGTCGATGACGTACAGCTTCGGCATCGGTATCTGCTCGCTCATCGCGAGGCGGCGCACGATGGACGCGACCTGCGGCAGCTCGTGCTCTTCGATCGGGCGGGCCCGGGATGCAGCGAGCGCCATCTTGTCCGAGAAGAAGTACATGGCGAAGTTCATCAACCCTGCGAACACGAGCGCGATGACCGCGCCGTTGGTGCCGCCCAGCATCTGGCCGACGACCACGAAGAGCGCGCCCATCAGCGCAAGCAAACCAACCGTCTTCACGTTGTTCATGTACGCAATTCTACCGTGACCGGGGAGCTAGCCCCGGGGGCGATGGGGTCTCGGTCCCCGGAGTCCAGCCTCGAGCGCAGTCGCCTGCAGTTTCACCTCCCCGAACGCAAAATTGAAGCTGATCGCGGCGGAATTGCTACTTGCAGTAGTCGACAAGAAGTCGGTAAAGTCGTAGTCGCGCTCTGAGGAATGGGGAATGGGAGAGGTGTGTCTCGAAGGGGAACCCCTATCTCGTTCTCCCTTGCGCTGGCAAAGGGAGTAATCACGAAAGGGGCACTTCCCGTGGCACGACGGATCTTCTCCGTCTTCGCCGTCATCGCCGTAGCCATGTCGTTCATGGCCCCGGCCGCGACGGCGAAGCAGCCGGAGCTCTCCATCGACGACCTGCGACCGGCCGGCATCACGCCGGTACTCGATTCGGAGTTTCACCTCCAACCGGTGGTCGTCGACGGTGAGAAGCTCATCGGCATCATCATCGATCTCGAAACCGAGCCGCTGGCCACCTATGGCGGCGGCCTTCCCGGACTGGCGGCGACCAGCCCCCAGGTCACCGGTGAAGCACTCGACACGGGATCACTGGACGCGCAGCGGTATCTGCGCCATCTCAAGTCTCAACTCGACAGCTTCGAGCGGACGCTGAAGTCGAGCGCTCCGGAGGCCGAGGTCATCCACCGCTACGACGTGATCATCGGTGGCGTATCGGCACTGGTTTCGCCCGATAGCGTCGCCGGCATCGAGGCACTGCCCGGCGTGAATCGTGTCTTCTTCGACACCATCGAACAGCCGGTGACCGAGAACAGCCCGTTCTTCATCGGCGCCGACGGCGCCTGGGCGCAGCTCGGTGGGCAGGACGTCGCCGGCGAGGGCGTCATCGTCGCCAACATCGACACCGGTGTCTGGCCCGAGCATCCCTCGTTCTCCGACCCCGACCCGCTCGGGAACGCGTATCCGCCGCCCCCGCTGGGCTTCAGCGGCACGACGTGCGACTTCGGCAACACCGAGGTCAACCCCGACGATGCTTCGTTCACCTGTAACAACAAGCTGATCGCGGCGTACAACTTCAACCAGACATATGAAGCGGTCGTCGGCCTCGAGCCTGCGGAGTTCAGCTCGGCTCGCGACTCCAACGGCCACGGCACGCATACGCTGTCGACCGCAGCCGGCAACGCCGGTGTCGCCGCCTCGATCCTCGGATCTGAGCTCGGTGTCGTCTCCGGTGTCGCCCCCCGTGCCCACGTCGTGGCATACAAAGGCTGCGGGCTCCAGGGTTGCTTCTCGTCGGATACGTCCGCAGCCGTACAGCAGGCGATCTCGGACGGTGTGGACGTCATCAACTACTCGATCAGCGGCGGCGGCGACCCGTACAACGATGTCGTGTCCCTCGCGTTCCTGGACGCGTTCGCGGCCGGCGTCTTCGTATCGCCGTCCGGAGGCAACAGCGGCCCCGGTGCCGACACCGTTGCCCACCGTGAGCCGTGGACGACCACGGTTGCGGCCAGCACTCACGACCGCAGCTTCCGCGGCACGATCACGCTGTTCGGCCAGGAGCAGAGCGAGGGCGCCCAGGTCACCGTGGTACACGGCGTCCCCGGCGTCGTCGTCGACGTCTACGTCGACGGGATGCTGGCCCTCGAGGACTTCGTTCCGGGGTCGGTCGAGGGTCCGCTCTCGATGCCTGCCGGGTCGTACGACATCGCCATCAACATGGCGGACAAGCAGGATGCCATTCTTCAGACGACCGCGGTCCTGGGAGACGGCGACAACGTGTCGCTGGTAGCCCACCTGACCGCCGACCCGACACCCGTCCCGACCTTGTCGGCGTTCGCGAACGACACGTCGGTGATCGCCGACGGTGACGGTCGCATCACGGTGCGCCACACCGCGGCGGCGCCTGCCGTCGACATCTGGGCGAACGGCGCCGTGCTGTTCGGCAACTTGTCGAACCCGAACGGCGCCGCGGCCGACGTTCCGGCAGATACCTATGAGGTGGCAATTGCGGCCGCCGGCACGACCGACGTCGTCGCCGGGCCGCTCGACCTCGAGGTACCCGAGGGAACCAACCGGATCGTGTACGCCTACGGCGACCTGGCCGGCGGTACCTTTGCCCTGGCGATCCAGGACATCGACGGTCTCGGGACCGACAGCCTGAACTCGCTCACGCTCGAGGGCGTGACCGTAACGGGCGGTATCGACACCCCGACGCCGGTCGTGCTCGCAGCCGACGCCGGCGACGAGCTCTGCCTCTCGCCGTTCGCGCCCGACACGTTCGACGGCGAGATCGTCGTGTGTGAGCGCGGGATCATCGCCCGGGTGGCCAAGTCGTTCAACGTGGCAGCCGGTGGCGCCGGCGGCATGGTGCTCTACAACCCCGTGTTGCAGAGCCTCGTCGCCGACAACCACTTCATCCCGAGCCTCCACGTGCAGAACGACGTCGGGCAGCAGCTCCTGGACTTCCTGGCGAGCAACGCCAACGTCATCGCCACGATGAGCGGTGGCGCGGCCGCCGCCAGCCAGGGTGACACGATGGCTGCGTTCTCCAGCCGGGGTGGGCCCAACCAGACGCTCGGCATTTCCAAGCCGGACGTCACGGCTCCCGGTGTCGAGATCCTGGCGGGCCACACGCCGTTGCCCGACGAGGTCGCCGGCGGCTCGCCCGGCCAGTTGTTCCAGGCGATTGCGGGTACGTCGATGTCGGCTCCGCACGTCGCCGGCGCCGCGGCGCTGGTCATCGATCTTCGTGACTGGAACGGCTTCCCGGGCAAGGTGAAGTCGGCCCTCATGACGACGGCGAAGACCGACGACGTCTTCAAGGAAGACGGAGTGACCCCGGCCGACCCGTTCGACTACGGGTCCGGGCGAATCCTTCCCGCCGTCGCCGGCAAGGCGACGCTGACCATCAGCGCTTCGGCCAACGACTTCGTCTTCATGGAAGACCACCTGTGGGATACCAACTACCCGAGCCTGTACGTACCGGTGTTCGCCGGGCAGGCCGCGGTCCACAGGACGCTCAAGAACGAGGTCGGCCAGATGGTGCGCTGGCGCATCAGCGTGGATGCTCCGGCCGACGTGGATGTGAGGGTGCCGCCGTCGGTGACGATCGCGCCGTATCTCACCTCGACGTTCGAGATCGCCATCGACGCGAGGGACGTGCCGTTCGGTGAGGTCCGCTTCGCCGAGCTCACGTTCACTAAGGGCGACGAGACGCATCACATGCCGCTCACCATCGTGCGCCGGCAGCCGGCCGTCTCGATGGGCAAGACGTGCGCCCCGGCGTCGATCGCCAAGGGCGACACGACGACCTGCACGATCACGCTGACGAACACGACGTTCGACGATGCGGACGTCACCTTCATCGACCCCATGCCGCGTGAACTGCGCGTGGTGCCCGGGTCGGTCGAAGGCGGCTTCCAGTTCGGCAACTCGGTGATCTGGGGTGGCGAGCTCAGCGGTGGCGAAGCCATCGTCGACGCCGCCGTGGATCCGCTGGCGTCACCAGTCGGCTATCTGTCGTTGACGAACTTCGGCAGCTCGCTGGTGATCAACCTCGGCGACGAGTCGATCTCGAACTGGACCATCCCGTCGTTCGACTTCGCCGGCGAGTCGTACAACCGGATCGGCGTCGTCTCCAACGGCTACATCGTGGTCGGCGGCGGCGGCGGCGGCGACGTGTCGTTCATCAACCACCCGTTGCCCAGCCCGTCCGCCCCGAACAACACGCTGGCGTCCTTCTGGACCGACCTGAATCCGGGTGCCGGTGGAACCGCCTTGATCAACGTGCTCGGCGGTGGCGGGAACGTGTGGACCGTGGTCGAGTTCCTCGACGTCCCGAACTGGGGCGATGGAGAGACGAACACGTTCCAGATCTGGATCGGATCCAACACCGACGCCAACCCGGGCACCGACATCAGCTATGTCTACGGCCCGAACATCTCGGACGGCGACGGCGGGTTCCTGACCGTTGGTGCCGAGAACGTGATCGGTACGTCCGGTGGGATGGTCTACTTCGACGGAGCGGGCGAAGCCCCGTCGCCGTCGTTCCCGATCGGCGACTACGAGGTCGACGTGATCTCGTTCGGCCAGCCGGGTGAGAGCCAGACCATCACGTTCGACGCCCAGGGCGTGCGGGTCGGTGAGTACACCAACTACGCCTACCTGTTCAGCCACAGCTTCTTCGGCAACAGCGTCGTCGGGTTCGACGGCGCCGTGCTCGACGCCGGAGACGTTCCGATGAGCGTCGCGCTGAGCGGGTTCAACGAAGTACCCGACGGCTCCGGCGATCCGGATGGAACCGGCACGGCCGATCTCGTCCTCAACGAGAGCCTCGGAGAGGTGTGCTTCGACATCACGCTCCAGAACGTCGACGGGAACGTCGTCGGAGCCCACATCCACGAGGCCGTGGCCGGGACCAACGGCGGAGTTGTGGTCAACTTCGACACGGCGTCCAACGGCCTGAGCGGCTGTGTTACGGCTGATCCGGGTCTGATCGGTGAGATCGTCATCAATCCGTCCGGCTACTACGTGAACGTCCACACGGACGTGTACCCGGCCGGGGCGGTGCGAGGGCAGCTCGCCTAGACCACATCGCAAACGAGTCATCGTGGGGCCGGTCTTCGGACCGGCCCCACGTGTAACGTAGGCACCGAGTTCAGGGGGAATGGACGGATGCCGGGGAAGGTTCGCCGCATCGCGATGGCGTTGCTGATCTGTATCGGCGTGGTATCGCCACCACCGGCAGGTGCGACCGACCCGCCGGCGCTCGTCAGCAACGGCGACCTCTTCTATCTCCTCGACCCGTCGGATGTGACCGCTCCGTTCGGAACGGGCCGCGTCGAGGTCGTCCTCGATCCCTCCCGGCCCGCCCTCGACCTGGCCGGCGCCGTCGTCGCCGGGCTGCCCATAGCCGGCGACGCCACCCACCGGCAGCGCTGGCGAATCGAGATCGAAACACCGGATGCCCTTCGGGTCCAGGCCCCGTCCTCGGTCGTGTTGGAACCGGGCGATACCCGCGTGCTGCCACTGTGGATCGACGGCCGCGCCATGGCGATCGGGAACGACGCCGTGATCGGTCTCCGCCTCGTCCGCGGAGCCGCGATCCGGGACTTCGACATCTCGGTGGCCAGGCGCCAGGGCGCGGTGAGCGTCGAGTCCCACTGTTCCCCTGCCACATCCGTCGTCGGCGATGTCGTCACGTGCCGGGTCTCGGTGCAGAACACCGCTCGATCGGCCGGTGACATCACCTTGACCAATCCGGTTCCCGCCGGCCTCGATCTGATCCCCTCCTCGGTAGCCGGTGGATTCCCCTTCGGTGCCACCGTGGTCTGGGGCGGCGAACTCGACGGCGCAGGACCACCGGCACTCACCGTGACCGTGGACGATGCCGCGGCTCCGGCCGGGTACTTCCCGCTGCGGCCGTTCCACAACAGCCTCGAGGTGACCGTCGGAGACGACGGCATGGCGATGGTTTCGGTACCGACGTTCGCGTTCGGCGGAGATACCTTCAGCCGCATCGGTATCGGCGCCGACGGATACCTGTCCCTGGGTGATGTCGCCCCGGCGGACCCGGACCGCTTCGCCGCCGGGCAGGAGCCCGGCACCATCCTGGCGCCGTATTGGACCGACCTGCTGCCTGCCACCGGGGGACGAATCCTCGTCAACACCCTCACCAACGGCCACGATCAATGGATCGTCGTCGAGTGGGAGTTCGTGCTCGATGCCGGCGGGGGGCGCAACACGTTCCAGGCCTGGATCGGCTATTCGCGACCCGACGACGTCGCCTTCGTCTACGGCCCCAACCTAGGCGGAGGAGCGGGCGGCAAGCTCGTCGTGGGCGCCTCCATCGCCGGGAACCCGGTGCCGGCCATCCTGTACCACGACGGCACCGGTACGGCACCGGCACCTTCGTTCCCGTATGCCCGGCCCGGATTCGAGGTCGACGTGGCCGTCCTTCCCGGTGTGCCCGGAGAGAGCCACACCACGACATTCGCCGCCCGGGCCAATGGACCCGGGCCATGGGTGTCGACGTCGTACGTGTTCTCACCGCTCCTCACCGGCACCGCCATCGCCACTGCCCGCGGCTCCGTCGTCGCCGACTGAACCGGACGAGGCTCACTACGGAGCGCAGCCACACCTACCACCCCTTGTGGTTGCTCTCGCTGTGGGGTAAGGTTGACGGCGTACGACGTCGGCCGAACGAGCGGGTGTAAAGGGGGCCCTTCGCCGGCTTCGACGCCGTCATGGGACGAGACGACGAGGCCGGGAAGGACCTGTGCGACGTATTCTCATTGCCGTCGCTGCGGTGATGACCATGCTGGCGCCATTGACCCCGGCGCGCGCGGAACGGCCGGCACCCTCCGCTGCCGGCAAGCTGATTCCGGTGCTCATCCGCCTGGACGGCGAGCCCCTCGCCACCTACCGCGGATCTGTGCGCGGGTTTGCCGCAACGTCACCGTACGCCCTGGGCACGATCGGCCTCGACCTCGACTCCACACCGGCTCGTCGCTACGCCGGACTGCTGGCCCAACAACGGAACACCCTGCGCCGGGCCATCGAAGTCGCCTCCCCCCGCAGCACCGTGATCCGTGAGTTCGCCACCGTCTTCAACGGCATGGCCGCCCTGGTGCCGGCCTCCGACCTCCGCCGCCTGGCCCGACTCCCCGGTGTGGCGTCCGTCACGCCGGACGTGCTCGTGCACCCCGATACCGACGTCAGCCCGCAGTTCATCGGCGCCGAGTCGGCGTGGATTCGCACCGGGGGCGTCGACGCCGCCGGAGAAGGAATCGTGGTCGGGGTGATCGACACCGGCATCTGGCCGGAACATCCGTCGTTCGCCGACCCCGACCCGGCCGGTGACCCCTACCCGGCGCCGCCGGTGTCGTGGACCGGAGCCGCCTGCGAGTTCGGCAACACGGCGGTCAACCCGGACGATGCTCCCTTCACCTGCAACAACAAGCTCATCGGAGCATCGGCGCACATCGCAACCTACAAGTCCGTCATCGGCCTCGACCCCGGGGAGTTCGATTCCACTCGGGACGACGACGGCCACGGCACGCATACCGCATCGACGGCGGCGGGCAACAGTGCCGTGTCCGCGTCGATCCTGGGCGCACCATTCGGGACGATCAGCGGTGTCGCCCCACGGGCTCATGTTGCGGCCTACCGGGCGTGTGCCAAAGATGGCTGTTTCAGCTCCGACCTCGTCGCCGCCATCGAGCAGGCGGTCGCCGACGGCGTCGATGTGATCAACTACTCCATCGGCGGCGGCTCGTCCCCGTACACCGATGCGGCCGAACAGGCCCTGCTGGCCGCCAGCGAGGCGGGTGTCGTGATCGCGGCCTC
>JBFIQU010000087.1:0-8512 GCA_041609395.1 Acidimicrobiia bacterium
CGCCGGGGGCGCTCGCTCCGCGCTCGCTGCCAAGTCGTTGCAGGAGATGGGGTACACGAACGTGACCTCGCTGGCCGGCGGCTTCGGCCAGTGGAAGAACCAGGGCCGGCCCTGGGAGGTTCCGGCGGCGCTCAACAACGAGCAACGGGCCCGCTACAGCAGGCACATCCTGCTGCCCGAGGTCGGAGAAGAAGGGCAAGCGAAGCTCCTGGACTCGCGGGTGCTGCTCATCGGGGCCGGGGGGCTCGGATCTCCTGCGGCTCTCTACCTCGCCGCCGCCGGGGTCGGCACTCTGGGCATCGTCGATTTCGACGTCGTCGACACCACCACCCTGCAGCGGCAGATCCTTCACAACGTCGAGCGCATCGGGCAACTCAAGGTCGAATCTGCCCGGGAAACTCTCAGCGCCCTCAATCCCGACGTGAAGATCGAGCCGTACGCAGAGAAGCTGTCGGCCGACAACATCATCGAGATCTTCACCGACTACGACGTGGTCCTGGATGGCGCGGACAACTTCCCCACCCGCTACCTCGTCAACGACGCCTCCCTCCACCTCGAAATCCCCGTCGTTCACGGTTCGATCTTCCGGTTCGAAGGCCAGGCGACGGTCTTCGCCCCGTATGAAGGGCCCTGCTACCGGTGCCTCTTTCCCGAGCCGCCGCCCCCGGAACTGGCACCGTCGTGCGCCGAGGCCGGCGTGCTGGGCGTGCTCCCGGGCATCATCGGATCCATCGAGGCGATGGAGACCATCAAGATCCTGCTCGGCATCGGTGAGCCGCTCGTGGGCAGGCTGCTCACGTACGACGCCCTCGACGAGGAGTTCCGGACCCTCAAGCTCCGCCGCAACCCCGACTGCCCCGCCTGCGCCGACCGGACGCGTCCGCCGCAGCTCGTGGAGTACGACCAGTTTTGTCTGCCCGCCGGTTCGGTCGAGCGGACGTAACCGGCTACCGGCTACCGGCTACCGGCAACCGGCCGAATCCAATAGTGGTTGGCGTTGGGGTTGTCGTTGAGACCTCTCCACTAACGTGACCTGCAGATGACCATCGGGGGGCACTGGACGCGCAGCCCGCGGGCGGCGGGCCGGCTGGCGGCCATCGGAGCGGTGTCACCGCTCGTGTGGTGGCTCGGCTGGCATCCCGGCTTCGTCGACCGCGACGGCCTCGCCCTCCTGATTCAGATCGACGCCGGTGCCGTCACCACGACCGAGCCCATCGCCTACACCGGCCTCGTCATGCTGCTGCAACCGCTCGGTGGCATCGCCACGGTCACCCTGCTCCAGGCCGCGCTCCTCGTCGCCGCCGCGGTGTGGGCGGCCGCCGCACTGACGAGGCTCGGCCTGCCGTCGTACGTGACCGGAATCGGCACGGCCGCGATTCTGTTCACCCCCGCGGTCGCAACGAGCTCCATCTCTCTATGGAGCGACGCAATGGCATCGCCGGCGCTCGTGGTGCTGGCCGTCACCTCCGTCCGGGTGGGGGGCTCCATCGAACCGCCGGCGCGCCGTGACGTCGTGCGCCTCGGCTTCGCCGCAGCCGTGTTGTGGGCGTTTCGCCCCGCCGAGGTCGTGACGATCGCACTCATCGGGGTTGCCCTGGTGGCCCGCCATCGGGAGCGGGTGCGGCTGCTGGCCCCGGCGGGGATGACGATCGCCGCCACCATCGCCGTCTTCATGGCCGCCGGGTGGCTGCTCCCCGTCGATCGCACCGGCGGGCGCGCCACCGACGTCCTGACCGCAACGCTTGCTGCCGTGCACGCCCATCATCCGGACTCCATCTCAGCGACGGACCGGGCGTTCATGGAAGAGGTAGCGCCGCTCGACGTGTGGCGACACGCCTACGACTGCCACGACGCGAGAAGCCTCCTCGACGACCGCGAGTTCGATCTGACCCGGCTCCGGGAACGGCCGGCTGCAGTGCGGGGAGCAGCGACCAGAGCGGCTGCCGGCAACGTGGGCACCGCAATCGGCCACCGGCTGTGCGCCGCCGAGTTCGTCCTCCTCCCACCCGAACCCGGAGGACAGGTCTTTCGCGGCCCGGCCTACACCATTCCGTTCAATGACCTCGGCATCGAACGCGAACCCGTTGTCGATCGAATGTTCCGTATCACCAAATCGGTGTGGCTCAAGACCATCCAGCCGGATCGCCGCTGGCTGTGGTGGAGACCCGGGCTGCCGCTACTCGTCTCGACGGCGGCATTCATCTGGTTGGCGGCGACGCGCCGGCGGCGGTGGATGTGGGCCTGGTACGTCGTGGCGTCACATGCGCTGGCCGTCACGGCCGTCATCGTGGCCCCCGAGTTCCGCGAGGTGTTCGGCCTCTACGTCGTGGGATGGCTGAGCGTCGTCATCGCCGCCGGCGCGGCCACCGGATCGCGCGACGTCGAGGGGGTGCGAAACGAGGTCGCGGCGACCCAGTGAGCGTCAGCCTCCCATGTCTTCGGCGAGGGCAACGAGCGTGAGCACGCCGAACCCGGTACCGCCCTTGACGATGTGGCCTTCGGTCGAATCGGCCCGGGCCGGTCCGGCGATATCGAGGTGAACCCACGGGTGGTCGCCGACGAACTCCTTGAGGAAACTCGCCGCGGTGATGGCACCGCCCCATCGCGGCCCCGAGTTCTTGATGTCGGCGACATCCGAGTCCATCTTCTTTCGGTAATCCGGAGGGAGCGGCATCCGCCAGATCCGTTCCCCCGCCCTCTCGGCGGCTGCGAGAACCTTTTCGGCGGCGCCGTCATCGTCGGAAAACAGGCCGGCGATGTGCTCGCCGAGGGCCGCCTTGCAGGTGCCGGTCAGCGTGGCGATGTCGATGATGAGGTCCGGACTGTGTTCGGCGGCCAGGGACAGCCCGTCTGCCAGGACGAGACGCCCCTCGGCATCCGTGTTCAACACTTCGATGGTCTTTCCGTTGCGCGCCGTCAACACGTCCCCCGGCCGGGTCGCTCCGCCGCCCGGCATGTTCTCGGTCATGGGGGCGATGCCCAGCACCTTGACGGGAAGCTGCAACTCGGCCACAGCCTTCATCGCCGCGATCACGGCGGCTGCTCCCGACATGTCGGTCTTCATGTCCTCCATCGACGCCGCCGGCTTCAGGCTCAGGCCACCGGAGTCGAAGATGATTCCCTTGCCGACGAATGCCACAAACGCGGTCGCACCCTCCGGTTCGTGCCACATCTCGACGAGCCGGGGCGGGTTGTGGGCTCCAGCGTTCACGCCGAGCACCCCGCCGAATCCCCCCTCGCGCAGCTGTTGCTCGTCGTACACGACGACGCGCATTCCGGTCTCGTCTCCGATCGACACCGCCAGATCGGCGAGCGTCTCGGCACTCTTGTGCGCCGGAGGCTCGTTGACGAGGTCCCGGGCCAGGTTGACCGCAGCTGCCAAGACCGCGGCCCGATTGGCAGCAGCAACAGCCGCATCGTCGGCTTCGAGGAAGATGACCTTCTCGGTCTTGTTCGGCTTCTGTTCGGACTTGTGCTTCTCGAAGCGGTACTGCCCCATCACAAATCCGGCGGCCGTTGCCGCCGCGGTCGCGGGACCATCGAGCAGGTGCAGGGTCGTAGCGACCGTGGTTGCACCACGCGCCGACCGGCCGAGCGCACCGGCGGCGGCCCGCACGTCGTCGGATGAGGGATCGGTGCCGAGCCCGACCAGGTACACGGATCGATACGGAACCCGACCCGAACCGGGGATCTCGACGAGTTCGCCTCGCTTGCCCGAGAACTCACGCAGATCGAGGTACGTAGATAGCCAATCGCCCAGCTGCGACTCGACCCAATCCGCGCCGGGACCGTGGGTGCGGTCGGCCGTCACCGGCACGGCCAGCGCGTCGGCTTCCACGTCGCCGATCGAGCCACCTGCTTCGATCTCGATCATTCGTCCTCCTTGCTCGAGACCCACTCCGCTTCTGCGACGCGAGCCATCATGTACAGCCAGTCGGCCAGCCGATTCAGATATGGAACGACGTGGCTGCCTTCGAGGGCGCCGGTGCGAGCGTGGGTCACTGTTCGCCGTTCGGCCCGGCGCACGACGCTGCGCGCCATGTCGAGGGCGGCGGCCAGCGGGTTGCCCCCGGGCACGACGAACTCGGTGGGCATGCCTCGCTCCGCCGTCAGTTGGTCGATCCACGATTCGAGCCGATCGACGGGCTCCGGCTCGAGCAGGCTGACGCCCGGTACGAGCTTGCGGCGATTCTCCGCGGCGGTCGCCAGTTCGGCGCCTACGACGAACATCTCGCGCTGCACCATCAGCAGCTGTTCAGCGGCAGCGCCCGAGGCCAGCGACCGGGCCACGCCGATCGCCGACATCGCTTCGTCGACCGTGCCGTAGGCCTCGGGTCCGGTCTCGTCTTTGGTCACCCGCCCGCCGTACAGCAGGCCGGTCGTGCCGTCATCTCCCTTGCGGGTGTAGATCTTCATCGGCGCCGGAGTCTACGTCGCAGGCTCACAGCAGCGGGATTCCAGACGAGTCGAGGAGCACGCGCCCCATCACCACGGTCCCGATGGCGGTCAGCACGCCGAGATAACTCAGACCGGTCGCCGCCATGACGCCGGTGTAGGAGGGCTCTCTGAGCGAGAACCACACCCCGACGATCAGCAGGAGCGTCATCACGGCCATGGCGATGAAGGCCCAACCTATGACGACGTCGTCGCCGGTCCAGTCGAGGGCGCCGCGGGCAACGAGAACCGACACGTCGAGCACGAGACCTGCCAACGCAACGACGTCGAGCCGCTGCAGCGCCCACCGCGGCAGCCGCGGGTCCACGAGATACCAGTGACCGAGCAGCATCTCCGCCGTGATGGCGCCGAGGAGGAGTGCCCCGCTGAGCGCCAGAAGTGTGTCGTCCCCCTTCACGACGGCGGCGCCTGCAAAGGCCAGCCCCGCCGCGGCAAAACCGACCGTGGCCGCGGGAACGTTGCGAGCCAGGATGACGGCCGCGACCGTCAGCGCACATCCGACCCATGCCAAGCCGCCCCCTCCGGCGGCTGCCGCCGCACCACCGAAGAGCAGTGTGACGCCTCCCGCCAGCCAGCGATACCCGACGCCGACGATCTCCCAATGCGCGACGACCGCCGCCGCCACCCCGAGACCGGCGGCCCAGATGGCTAGTACCGAGGCGGGGGTCAGTTCGAACACGGCGCCGGAGTATATGGGGGTTCGATCGGACGCCGGGTGCGACGGGGGCGGGGCGGTGACTAGTCCGGTCTGCCCCGTCCAAACCCTCCTGTCTTGTGGCCAGTTGACCACTTAGAGTGGTAATCGTTCGGTATGCAACACACCTCGACCCCCCGGAGGTATTCGATGACTGCCACGCTGCGACGCGGTGTCCTTCTCATGGCGACGATGCTCGTCACCTTGCTCCTCGGCTCGATCCCGGCCAACGCCGACGACGGCGGCCTGCACAGTGACTATGCGGGTGTGCAGGCGGCGCTTGCCGCGCACGCAGATCTGGCGGACGCTGCCGAGGCGCTGGCCAAGGGTCTCGCCGACGGCGTGTGGGCCGGCCCCGACACGCTCGGTGAGAAAGGCAAGAAGGCCTTCGACGCAGCCCGCAAAGCCATCAAGAAGATCCAGGACGTCGATCCGGACCACGACGCGATCGCAGCCCTCATCGCGATCCTGAGCAGCCTCGTCGACGGTGAGATGATCGCCGCTCCTTCCGGCAGCGACCTCAGCAAGGCCACCGAGAAACTGGGCAAGGCTGACCAGAAGCTCGCCGAAGGCAAGCCGGAGAAGGCAGCCAAGGAGCTCGGCAAGGCCTGGAAAGAGGCCCGCAAGGCCGCCGAGAAGTACTCGGCCCCGACCCTGCTGACGCTGGCGAGCGGTGCCTCCGGCGGCAGCTACTCCGAATACACCGTCGAGTTCATCCACGTCAGCGGCGACATGTCGTTCATCGTGAGCGGGACCAATGCTGCCGGGACCCAGGGCTACACCGGCAAGGGCAACGAGGGCTTCATCTTCTCCCCGCAGTTCTCGGCGAACGACTCGTTCCATGGAGCTGATCTGATGTGGAACGGAATGCAGGGAATGCAGCTGCACGTCTCCTGCTCAGACGCCTTCCCCGGCGGCTACGGCGCCAAGTCGGATCCGGACATCTTCAGCGAATGGCTCGTCAACAAGATCACGATCACGAAGGTCAAGGACGGCGTCGTCGACAAGACGTGCAACCTCAACGGCGTCGGCATCGACATCCCGCCGCCAGGCAACGAATAGCCACTACCGAACGACGGCTGCGCACCTCCCCCCATCCCCGGGGGGAGTTGCGCGCCGGGCCCTCACCGATCGCTCAACCACGCATCGATTCGGCCGGCGACGGTCTGCGGCGTGAACCCGTACTTCTCGGCGATGACCTCCCACGGCGCCGAAGCCCCGAAATGATCGATCCCGATGGCGAGCCCCTCTGAACCCACGATGCGGTGCCATCCGTGCGTTGCGCCCGCCTCCAACGACACCCGGGGGATACCCGACCCGAGGACGGACTCGCGGTAGTCATCGTCCTGCTCGAAGAACGCCTCCCAGCACGGCATGCTGACCACCCGGCACGACACGCCGGACGCCTCGAGCAGATCGGCCGCCTCCTGCGCAACCCAGACCTCGGACCCGGTCGCGACCACCACCACGTCGCCGCCGTCGCGCAGGATGTAGGCCCCGCGCATGACGCCCCCCGCATACTCGCGGCGATCCAGGACCGGCACACCCTGGCGAGTGAGGACGATGCCGGTCGGGCCGTCGTGTCGATTGAGAGCCAGTTCCCAGGCTTCGGCCGTTTCACCGGCATCCGCGGGGCGTACCACCCACAAATTGGGGATGGCCCGCAGCGCACTCAGATGCTCGACCGGCTGATGGGTCGGGCCGTCTTCACCGAGGAACACCGAATCGTGGGTCCAGACCCAGATCGCCGGTATTTCCATCAGCGCCGCCAGTCGAACGGAGGGCCGCATGTAGTCACTGAAAACCAGGAATGTACCTCCGTAGGGTCGTACGCCGCCGTGCAGCGCCATCCCGTTGACAACTGCGGCCATTGCGTGCTCGCGCACGCCGAAGTAGAGGTTGCGCCCTTCACGGTCCTTCACCGAGAAGTGCGGCGATCCCTCGATGTCCGTCTTCGTCGATCCGGAGAGATCGGCTGATCCACCCATCAGCCCCGGCAGCCGATCGGCAACGGCGTTGATGGCCGCCCCCGACGCATTGCGGGTGGCGACCGACGCTCCCACTTCGAAACCAAGGTCACCGATCTCGATGGGCTGCTCCCTCCAGTAGGCGTGCCACCGGTCCCTGACGTCGGGATTGGAAACGAACAGTTCGTCCTTCGCCACCGTCCACCGACGCTGTTCCTGACGGTTGCGGTCCATGGCCTCCTCGAAGAACGCCTTGACCGTGCCGGGAACGTGGAACAGTTTGTCGAGCGGCCAGCCCATGATCTCCTTGGTCCGCCGCACCTCCTCCTCACCGAGCGGGGAGCCGTGCGCTCTGGCCGTGTCCTGCTTCGTCGGCGCGCCGTACCCGATGTGGGTCCGGCACAGCAGCAGCGAAGGTCGATCTTCCTCGGCGAGCGCCGCCTGGGTCGCCTCGGCGACGGCGGTGCGGTCGTGGCCGTCGACGTGCAGGGTGTGCCACCCGTAGGCGCGGAAACGCTGATCGACGTCCTCGGTGAACGTCCAATCGGTTGGACCGTCGAGGGAGATCTTGTTGTCGTCGTAGAAGTAGATGAGCCGTCCCAGGCCGAGGTGGCCGGCCAGCGATGCCGCCTCCGACGCGATCCCCTCCATGATGTCGCCGTCGGACACGAAGGCGTACGTGCGGTGATCGATGAGTTCGGTCCCGAACACGGCGCGGAGGTGTTCCTCGGCAATGGCCATCCCCACCCCGTTGCCAAACCCTTGCCCCAATGGCCCCGTCGTGGTCTCGATGCCCAGCTCCACATGGCGCTCGGGATGGCCGTCGGTCGGATATCCCCACTGCCGGAAGTTCTTGATGTCGTCGAGCGTGATGTCGAACCCGGAGAGATGGAGCAGCGAATACAGCAGCATCGACCCGTGACCGGCGCTGAGCACGAACCGGTCGCGATCCGGCCAGGTCGGATCGTGCGGATCCACCTTCAGGAAACGGGTCCACAGCACGACGGCGATGTCGGCCATGCCCATCGGCAGGCCGGGATGGCCGGAGTTGGCCGCCTCCACGGCATCCATCGTCAGGGCGCGGATCGTGTCGACTGCCAGCTGTTCGACATCTCTGGTCAAGAAGGCCTCCGTGGGTTGCTCGCGGTGATCGGGACAGGGTAATGGGCGGCAGCGAGAGAAGGGTGGGGTGAAACCCAACCCGAACCCCGACCCCAACCCCGACCCCAACCCGGCCTGTCGGGCACGCAGCCGGCAGTCGGCTTTGGGGCGCGAGGCGCGAGCTACGGCGCTCCGGCGGGCGCTCGCAGTTGTTCGCCCGTAACCAGCTACTGGCTACCACTCGAACGCGAGCCGCACATACCGGCGACCGGCGCCGTCTACTCCACCACTACCA
>JBFIQU010000088.1:0-8494 GCA_041609395.1 Acidimicrobiia bacterium
ATCATCGCCACCATCGGCGTCGACGGCGGCGTCGGCCACGTCATCGAGTACCGGGGATCGGCAATCGCGGACCTCTCCATGGAGGGCCGCATGACGGTTTGCAACATGTCGATCGAAGGTGGTGCCCGCGCCGGAATGATCGCCCCCGACGACACGACGTTCGCGTATCTGGAAGGCCGGCCCTACGCCCCGACCGGTAGGGACTGGGAGCAAGCACTGGATTGGTGGCGCACCCTCCCCAGCGATGCGGATGCCTCCTTCGACGTCGCGGTCGACATCCCGGCCGCCGATCTCGTTCCCTTCGTGAGCTGGGGGACGAACCCGGCCCAAACAGTCCCGGTGACCGCAGCCGTACCGTCCCCCGACGACTTCACCGATCCCCTCGATCGGGATGCCGCCGTGCGAGCCCTGGCGTACATGGACCTGGAACCGGGCACGCCGATGACCGAGATCCAGCTCGACCGCGTGTTCCTCGGGTCGTGCACGAACGCCAGGATCGAGGATCTCCGTGCCGCGGCGGCCGTCGTCGACGGTCGCACCGTGGCGGACCACGTGCACGCCATGGTCGTGCCCGGAAGCGGCCTGGTGAAGCTCCAGGCCGAGGAAGAAGGGCTCGATCGGATATTCAAGGCCGCCGGATTCGAGTGGCGTGATGCCGGCTGCTCGATGTGCCTCGGCATGAACCCGGACATCCTGGCTCCCGGAGAGCGCTGCGCTTCGACCTCCAACCGCAACTTCGAAGGACGCCAGGGCCGGGGCGGACGCACCCACCTCGTCAGCCCGGTCATGGCGGCGGCCGCCGCCGTCACCGGCCACTTCGTCGACGTGCGCACCTGGGAGCGGTGATGGAGCCTCTCGACACGATCCAGGGCAAGATGGCGCCGCTGCCGCGGGCCAACGTCGACACCGACCAGATCATCCCGAAGCAGTTCCTCAAGCGCATCGAGCGCAGCGGATACGGCGAGTACCTGTTCTACGACTGGCGCCGGGACGCGGAAGACGAGCCCGATCCGGGGTTCGTCCTCAACCGGCCGGAGTACCACGACGCCGTCGTGCTGGTGAGCGGACCCAACTTCGGATCCGGGTCGTCGCGCGAGCACGCCCCGTGGGCACTGCAGGACTGGGGTTTCAAGGCGATCGTGGCGCCGTCGTTCGCGGACATCTTCCGGAACAACTGTCACAAGATCGGACTGCTGCCGGTCGAGCTGCCGGGGCCGTTGGTCGATCGGCTCATGGAGATTGCCGCCGACCCGGACAATGAGGTCGTGATCGATCTCGAGACCCACACGGTGGCGGCCGGAGATTTCAAGGCCACGTTCCCCATCGACCCCTTCGTCAAGGAGGCGTTGCTCGAGGGACGCGATCACGTCGCCACCACCCTTCGCCACGACGGCGCCATCGGAGATTTCGAAGCGTTGCGACCAGCATTTCGGCCCGTGCTCCGAGCCTGACGAGCTGGATCGAGATCCGCAGCGGCGGGTCTAGCCCGGCCTCGTGCACGGCACCACATCGATCCGGCGCCGTGGGATGACCGGCCACACCACTCCTCAATCGGAGCGTATGCCCAGCACCTCGTTCAGCACGTCGGGCCGGTCGGTGACGATGCCGTCGACGCCGAGGTCGAGCAGCCGGCGCATCTCGGCCGGATCGTCGATCGTCCACGCATGGACCTGCTTTCCCGCCGCATGAGCTGCCGCCACGAATCGGCGATCGATCACCGTCAGCCGCCCGGCACGCACCGGAACCTGGAATGCGTCTGCCGGCGTCGTGACCGAACGACCCGCCCGGGCTGCGCCCCACAATGCCAGGGTCTCGGCCGGACCGGCGGAGGTGGCGATGGTGCCGGAACTGGCACGGCGAAACCGTGCTATCCGCCGGTCTTTGAATGATCCGATCAGCATCCGATCCTCGAACCCGTGCCGTACGGCGAACTCGGTCAGCAGATCCTCGATGCCGGGCTGTTTGAGGTCGATGTTGATCATCCGGTCCGGGAAGGTCGTCATCAGCTCCTCGAGTGACGGAATCCCGAGCCCTCGGCCCCGGTAGGGATACCCCTGCCCGGGCTCGAAGTGGAACGCGGCGTCGAGCCGCCTCACCTCGTCCCATCGCCACTGCTCCGGCCGGCCGCCGCCGTTGGTGAGCCGCCCGAGATGATGGTCGTGGAACGCCACGAGGACCCCGTCGGCGGTGGAACGGACGTCGGTTTCGATGTAGCGATATCCGAGATCTACCGCACCCTGAAACGCCGCCATCGTGTTCTCGGGCCACAGCTTGGCCCCTCCACGATGGGCAAAGCGGAGCGGGTGTTCGTGTCCGAGATACGGCTTCATCCGACGACCTGGACGCCGCTGCTGAATACCTTCCACACCAGATTGGTGGCCGGCCGGTAGGGGATATGGAGGAAGCTCGGCGCATCGAGGACCACGAAATCGGCAGCCGCACCGGGGCCCAGCCAGCCGAGCTCGGGCCGTTGCAGAGACAGCGCGCCGCCACGGGTCGCGGCCCAGACGGCCTGCTCCGGCGTCAGACCCATCTGGACGACGGCGAGGGCGATCACGAACTGCATCGACTCGGTGTACGACGTACCCGGGTTGCAGTCGGTGCCCAGCGCCACGGTGACGCCCGCCTCGAACAGAGCGGCTCCCGGGGCATACGGCTCGCGGAGTGAGAAGCTGGTGCCCGGCAACAGGGTCGCCACGACACCAGCCTGAGCCAGATCTGCGATCTCGTCGGCGTTCAGATGGATGAGATGGTCGGCCGACACCGCGCCGGCGTCGATGGCGACCTGGACGCCTCCCGTGGACCCGAGTTCGTTGGCGTGAATCCGCGGCCGCAGCCCGTAGGTCTTGGCGGCGGTGAGGATGCGGTAGGCCTCGACGAGATCGAACGCGCCCCGATCGCAGAAGACATCACAGAAGTCGGCCAGGTCCGCAACGGCGGGCAGCATCTCCGATTCGACGAGCCGGACGTAGGCCTCGCGATCGGCGGCAAACTCGAAGGGAACCACATGCGCCCCGAGAAACGTCGTCACCACGTTGACGGGAACCTCGTTCGCCACCCCGCGCGCCGCCTGCAGCGAACGGATCTCAGCCGCCGTATCGAGTCCGTACCCCGACTTGATCTCGATCGTGGTCGTGCCGTGCTCCAGCATGCGCCGCGCCCGGCCTGCTGCGCTGTGACGGAGCTGCTCGAGGGTAGCCGCCCGCGTCGCCTCCACGGTGTGATGAATCCCACCGCCTCCCGCCAGCGCGTCCTCGTAACTCCTGCCACCGAGACGAGCTCCGAACTCTCCCGATCGGTCACCGGCGAACACGAGATGGGTGTGGGCGTCGACGAATCCGGGCACGACGGCGCGCCCTTCGCAGTCGAGGGTTTCGGCTCCGGCGAGATCCCACGGCAGATCCCGCTCCGGTCCGGCCCAAACAACGGCCCGTCCCTCCACCGCCAGCGCGCCCGGCGCATGCCGGCCGATCACGTCAGGCGCATCCGCCGCATTGGTGACGAGCTCGCCGATGTTGTAGAGGACGAGACGGGACATCCCGGCGGATTATGGCCGGTCGTTCATCGGGACCCGCACGCCTCTCGCTGCGGCCACCTGCCGGGCCCGCTCGTACCCGGCGTCGGCGTGGCGGATCACGCCCATCCCCGGATCGTTGGTGAGCACCCGTTCCAGCCGCAGCGCACCGTCGGCGGTACCGTCGGCCACCACCTGGGCACCGGCGTGGATCGACTTTCCCATGCCGACTCCTCCGCCGTGGTGGACGGCGACCCAGGCCGCCCCCGACGCGGTGTTGACGAGCGCGTTGAGAATCGGCCAGTCGGCGATGGCGTCGGACCCGTCGGCCATGCTCTCGGTCTCGCGGTACGGCGAGGCCACCGAACCCGAGTCGAGGTGGTCCCGACCGATGACGATCGGGGCCGACACCGCACCCGACGCCACGAGTTCGTTGAACGCCTGCCCGGCCCTATGCCGCTCCCCGTATCCCAGCCAGCAGATACGGGCCGGCAAACCTTGAAAAGCCACCCGATCCCGCGCCAGCCGGAGCCAACGCTGCAAGCCGGCGTCGTCCGGGAACAGTTCGGCGACGGCCCGGTCGGTGGCGGCGATGTCGGCAGGGTCCCCGGACAGGGCCACCCACCGGAACGGACCCTTGCCCTCGCAGAACAGGTCCCGGATGTACGCGGGCACGAATCCCGGATAGGAAAACGCATCGCCATAGCCGCCGGCCCTGGCCTCTCCACGCAGGTTGTTTCCGTAGTCGAACACCTCAGCGCCTGCATGCTGGAACCCGACCATGGCCTCGCAATGCACGGCCATCGACTCCCGCGCCGCCTTGACATAGCGGTCGGGATCGTCGGTGCGCAGATCATGCGCTTCCTGGAGCGTGAAACCGGCCGGCACGTAGCCGTGGAGCGGATCGTGCGCTGAGGTCTGGTCCGTCACGATGTCGACCTCGACGCCGCGCCGCAGCATCTCGGGAAAAACGTCGGCGGCGTTCCCAACGACCCCGATCGAGACGGCTTCCCGGCGAGCTCTGGCATCGAGAGCGCGTTCGATGGCGGCATCGAGGCTGTCGATGAACAGGTCCAGGTACCGGGTCTCAACGCGGCGCTGAATCCGATCGGGATCGACGTCGACGCACAGCGCCACACCCTCGTTCATCGTGATGGCCAGGGGCTGCGCTCCCCCCATGCCCCCGAGGCCGGCGGTCAGCGTCAACGTGCCGGCGAGCGTGCCCCCGAACCGCTTTTCGGCGAGGGCGAGGAACGTCTGATAGGTCCCCTGCAGGATGCCCTGCGTGCCGATGTAGATCCACGACCCGGCGGTCATCTGCCCGTACATCGTCAGTCCGGCCGCTTCCAGGTCCCAGAAGTGCTGCCAGTCCGCCCAGTCGGGAACGAGCAGGCTGTTGGCGATCAGCACCCGCGGCGCCGCCTCGTGGGTTCGGAACACCCCCACGGGCTTGCCGGATTGCACGAGAAGGGTCTCGTCCCGGTCCAGCGCCTGCAATTCGCGGACGATGGCGTCAAACGCCTCCCAGCTCCGGGCCGCCCGGCCGGTGCCCCCGTAGACGACGAGGCGGTCCGGGTCCTCGGCGACCTCGGGGTCGAGATTGTTCATCAAGCAGCGCAGCGCCGCTTCCTGCAGCCAGCCCTTCGTGGTCAGCTGCGTGCCGCGCGGTGCCCGCACCGGACGTGGACCCGTCATCGCGCCGAGGCTACAGCTACGAAAAGCGGCCCGCCGGAGCGGGCCGCCTAAGTCTCGAACCGGGGGACGATCAGGCGCCGCCACCTTCACCGGCAGCGTCGTCGTCTTCGCCGGTCACCTTGTCCTTGACGTCTCCGGCGACGTCTTTGGTCTTGTCCCATGCTTTCTCGGCAACGTCACCAACGTCTTCGGCCACATCTTTGGCTTTGTCCCAAGCCTTCTCGCCCATGTCGCCCGCCTTCTCGGCGACGTCACCGGCGGTCTCCTTGGCCTTGCCGAACCAGCCCTTCAGGGTGTCCATGAACCCCATGTCGATTCCTCCCAGTATGGATTGGGGCGATGGTAGGCGACGACGACGACGCTCGCCGCTACAGCTGGTCCCAGAGCTTCGTCGAGAACGAAGAGCCCGTCGAGCGGCTCACGTACCAGCGCCCGGTCGGCGGATGGAACTGGGCGACGTCATCCCGCCCGTCGCCGGTGTAATCACCGGGGAGCTGACTGGTCCAGCTCGTCGGACTCACAAAGGTCGCCCACAGCCGCATCGTGAACCCGTTGCCTCGCGACACACCGACATACCATCGCGCGGTCCGACGGTGGAACGCGGCGATGTCGTCCATGCCGTCACCGGTTGCGTCGAGCACCAGCTGCGGCTCCCACCCGTCGGGCGTGACGAAGTCGGCCCACAGCTTGGTGACGAACTTCGTGCCGTCCGAGATGCTCATGTACCAGCGGCCGGTCCGGGTGTGGTAGTTGCCGATGTCGTCGAAACCGTCGCCGTTGAAGTCCCCCACGATCTGGGGAGTCCAGCCGTCGGGCGTGACGAAGTCCGCCCACAGCACCGTCGTGAACTTGGTGCCCGTCGACAGCGACACCCACCAGCGGCCGGTGCCGATGTGATAGTTGGCGATGTCGTCGCGGCCGTCTTTGTTGAAGTCGCCGACGAGCCGTTTCACCCAGTTGGCGTTCGACGCGAAGTCCGCCCACAGCTTGGTGGAGAACGACGTCCCTGTCGATAGCGACACCCACCATCGCGCCGTGCCGTCGTGGAAATTGGCGATGTCGTCGCGGCCGTCGTTGTTGAAGTCACCGACGACGTGGTCGATCCACCCTGCATTGGAAGCGAAGTCGGCCCAGAGCTTGGAGGTGAACGCGGTTCCCGTCGACTGCAACACCCACCAGCTGGCCGTCGTGTTGTCGAAGCTGGCGATGTCGTCGTTGCCGTCGTTGTTGAAGTCACCGACGCGGTGCACCGTCCAGTTCTCGGTCGTCGATACGGTCGCCCACAGCGTCCGGTTGAACGCCGTGCCCGTCGCAAGCCCCACCTGCCATTCGCCGGTTGCGGGGTCGAACTGGGCGACGTCCATAAGGCCGTCCCCGTTGAAGTCCCCCGACACCCGCACCCAGTCGACGAGGGCGCTGGGCGCCGCAACGTCGACCGACGGTCCGGTGGTCGACCAGTTGCCCTTGGCGTCGCCGGCCTCGACCTTGAACGTGTTGAGCACTCCGGGCAGCAGCGCAGCGGTGTAGGTGCGGGGGTCGACGCCGACCTCGGCTACCTGAGCGCCGTTGCGGAAGATCCGGTAGGCGGTGACGCCCCGGTCGTCGGTGGCGGCCGACCAGGCGAGGGTCACCGTCGTGCGGGTCTTGGCGGTGACGGACAGGGTGCCGCCGGGCCAGGTGGGAGGCGAGATGTCGGCCTGGTTCAGCGTCCCGTTGATGTTGGAGGCAGCCGAGTTCCGGACGACGACCACCGTGTTGGCGCTCGCCCGGACCGCGGCGTTGTTGTACCACTCGTCTTCATAGAGACCGCCGGGATCATGGAAGAGGACCTGGTAGCTGCCCGGCAGCAGGTCGGTGAGCTCGTAGTCCCCGACGACGCCGTCGGACACCGTCGTCTTGACGGCGCCTCCCCCGACCTCGTACGCCGTCACCTCGATCCCCCCCAGCGCGGCTCCTCCGACCTCGGCCGTCACGAATCCTTCGATCGAACCGAAGGGCGTGATGACGAAGTCGAGGACGACGTCGACGATGGTCGTCTGGCCCGCGGTGACGGCCCGATCCTCGACGCGCTGCATGAGGTAGGTCCCGTTGGGGTCACTGAACTCGATGTCGTACGTCCCGGCGGCCAGCGCTCCCACGTGATAGGACCCGTCCGGGGCCGTCACGGTCGACGCCACCGGGTCGGGGTCGCCGGCGGCCGGCGCCGCGTCGAGATAGACGTCGACGACGATGTCGTCGACCGGGGCCCCGAGTTCATCGGTGACCGTGCCGGCGATGGCTCCGGCGCGGGCGAGCGCGATGTCGTTGTTGTTCGAGGTGTCGCCTGATCCGAGCACGACGGGTCCGAGCGTGGCCGACACGTGGTCGCCGGACGGATCGGTGAAGGAGAGGGTGAAGCTGCCCGCCGCCAGTCCGATGATGGAGTAGAAGCCGTTGACGTCGGTGGTGTCGGTCGCCGTCTGGCCGTTGTCGCCCGCAGCGGTGACCACGATGTCGCGCAGCGTGGCTCCGGTCCCCTGCTGGGTGACCGTCCCGGTGATCGATCCACCGATCGCCATCTGCGCATTCACGGTTGCCACCCCGCCGGTCGGCGGCTGGACCGCCGTGGCCCCGGACGGTGCCGGGCTGTCGTCGTGCCATTGGGGAGCGAGCACGCCGTCGGGGTCCACGAAGTGGACGAAGTACGAACGATCCGAGGGCAGCCCGGTCACGGCGTAGCCGCCGTTGTTGTCCGTCGTCGTGGATTCGATCACCGCGTAGGGAGAAGTCGGGTCGGTGATCTCGACGCGGATACCGGGAAGCTTGCCGCCGACGAGGTCGGTCACGGTTCCACTGATGGTGCCGACACCGGCGGGCAGGGTGAGAACGGCATTGATTCCCGCCGTCGTCGCGTCGGACGTGACCGTGACCGGCGTTGCCGAGGACTGGTTGACCTTGTCGTCGTACCACTCGGTTTGATACGGCCGGGGCGGCGCGGTGACCGTGTCGGCGAAGCGCACCTTGTAAGCCCCTGCCGGCAAACCGATGATCGAGTACGTGCCGTCGATAGCGGTCAGGACCGGGGAAGACTGAAAGCCGTGCGCCTCGTTGAAGGCGACGACCTGTACGGCCGATAGCGTGCCGGAACCCTGTCCGGTGACGACACCGGTGATGTTGCCGCCCACCTGGAGGATCACGTCACCGACCGACGTGTTGGAGCCAGAGGTCACCGTCACGACGTCCGCCGCGGCCAGGCTGAGTTCGTTGTTGTAGTACTCGAAAGCGAAGTCGCCGATGTTGTCCTCG
>JBFIQU010000089.1:0-8428 GCA_041609395.1 Acidimicrobiia bacterium
GACGAGCTGCCCATCGTCGCCCCGCTTGCCAAGTCGTTCTGCTCGGAGGCGTACTTCTTCTGCGCGGCCGAGAGCATCCAGGTCCACGGCGGGATCGGCTTCACCTGGGAGCACGACGCTCATCTGTACTTCAAGCGGGCGAAGAGCTCGGAGCTGCTGTTCGGAGATCCGGCGTACCACCGCGACCTTCTCGCGGATCGCCTCGGGTTGTAGCCCCGCGCGGCGGTCCATCGCCGACCCGGCCCGCGATCTCCACCATCTCAATCTCCAGTCCGGCTCAATCTCCAGTCCGGCTCAATCTCCGGTCCGGCGCCCTTCGGAGGCCTCCCGCGCTGCCGCTCTGCTCTCGGCCAGACGGTCCAGAAACACCTGGACGATGGGGCTGGGCATCGGCGGCTGCCACTCCTTGTACGCCTGTTTGGGGTCCTGCGGCCACTCGATGTCGAGATCGACGCGGGTGCCGGGCGTCGCGGCGGTGTCGATGAGGTCGACGGCCGCTCGAGCCACGCGGAACTGCATGTCGCGATCCCCGACCATGCCGAAGGCATGGCCGAACGGGAACTCGACTCCGACGACACGGGGGGTCCGCATCTGAGTGGCGACATCCGGCATCATCGTCACGGTCACCGTCGGGACTCCGCTTGCTTCGACGAGACGTGCCAGCACGGGCACGTTGCGACAGCAGTCCGGTCAGGCGGGGGCCAGCAAGAGAACGTCGACTCCCGATTCCTCGAGGTGGGCGGCGAGCTGTGGGCCGTGGAACTCGCGCCAGTCCACGAGATCGCGGTGCTGGTATCCCATGAACGAGTAGTGCTCGTCGGCGAGCCGACCGATGGCTCCCTCCGATTCGAGCCGTCGGAACGGTTCGATCGGGAGGGAGACGTTGAAGTCGAGTTCGAGATCGCGGGTGTTGATGTGGAGGTGCGACGCGGTCAGGTCGTCTTGCGTTACCCGGCGGGGGATGACCCGGTAGCTGGGGTCGCCCCACATGGGGTTCTCGCGCTCACCGTCGAGATCGAAGGGTTCGTGGCCGTCCTTGAGGTGCAGGCCGGCCGACGTGAGCAACGCGAACGTCGACGCAGAGGCGGGTTTCGAGGGTGAGGTCCACACGTCGTTGCCCGGCGGGTCGGTGACGACCTCATACTCGGCGCGAAAGCTGCGTGGCAGGAACTTGAAGCTGTCCACGGCCATGGTGCCGGCGACCGTAGCACGGGCCGGATCCGCAGGGCACACCGCGAGCGGGGCTTTCGTCTCGAGGGGGCGTGCCGACCGCCGGGGTGACGTGCCGCGAGGTCAGTTGGTGGCGAGCACGTCCAGGAAGACGTCGAGGGCTGCAATGTCGATCGACCCCGACACCCGCCGCACCACCGTCCCCGTCGAATCGACGAAGACCCAGAAGGGAGTGCCCGTGCCTCCGAAATCGGTCATGATCGTCGACGCCGCGTCGTCGACGATCAGCGGGGGTGTCCATCCCTCCTCGTCGAGCCACGTGGAGGCCGGGTAGTTGCCCCGATTCTTGTCGACGAGGGTCGAGACCGAGAGGATGTCGACCTCCGCCGGGGCGTTGCCGGCATCGAGCCAGGCCTGGACCGATGGGACCTCCCGCTGGCACACGTTGCACCAGTGGGCGAGGAACACGATCGCCTTGGGCCTGCCGTCGGCGCTCAGCGCCACTGCGGTCCCGTCGTAATCGGCGCCGGTCACGGTCGGCATGGCCATGCCCACGGCGGGATCGGTGTCGGCGGTGCGGTCGAAGGGGGGAAGGGTGGCGCCGGCCACGACCGGTGATCCGAACTCGTCTTCGATCTTTTCCGGTCCGAACGACATGATGATCGCAATGAGGAGTGCGACCGATACGAGCCCGCCGACGATGGGCAGGATGGGGAGTTTCTTCCTGGCTGCCTGCGGCTGCGTCGCGCGCTGCGGCGCCGAACGACGGCGGGTACGTGTGTTGCTCATGTCAGTCCTTTGTCGTGTGAGATGGAACGCCGGCGAGTGCCGGCTCGGTCGATGGGTTCGAGGTCGCCGCGATCCAGACGAGTACGAGGATCGCAGCGAACCCGGCCAGCGCCATGAACGGAATCGTCACGATGCCGAATTCGAAGTTGACGTACGGAGACGAGCAGGGCACGGTTGCCGAGCACGCCCCGGTATCGAGGCTGGGGAAACGCTGCAGGAGGTAGTGATAGACAGCGACCACCGCGCCTGCGGCCGCGAGGGGATACGCGTAGAACCGCACCGCCAGATCGCGACGCCACGCCGCGATCCCCAGCAGCAGGGCCAGGGGATACATGGCGATCCGCTGGTACCAGCACAGCTTGCACGGCTCGAAGTTGGCGACTTCGGAGTAGTAGAGCGATCCCAGCATCGAGGTCAGCGCTACCAGGAACGCCAGCGTGAGGCCGGTCTCGCCGATGCTCTCCCGTACCCGTTCGCGTAGCTCCGCTGCGCCGGGGAGGGCCGGGGCCAGGGCGGTGAGCGTCAGCCAGAAGACGGCGAACGTAACGCAGCCGAGGGCCAGCAGGCTGAAAAAGGTCGTGGCTGTAGAAACGGTCATCGAGATCCCGACTCAGAGTGGTTAACTAAACACTCTTTGCATAGAGTCTCAAGACCCATATCGATCTGCCGACGGTAGCTAGTACCCGGTCGCATCTGCGGCCGATGAACGTCAGCAGAGGTACGACGATGGTGATACTCCGCAACGGAGACCAGATACCCGCTGCCGGGTGGTATGTCGACCCGCACGGCCACCGCCTCTTCCTCCAGCCCGGGCAGATGGCGCCGATGTGTCCCCGGTTCGGGCTCGTTCCCGTGCAATGGCAGCCGCTCACCCCGTTGATTCCACCTTCGACCGAGGTCCCGCCGGAGGAGTGATCCACAGGCCGGTACCATGGCGGCGATGGTCGGAATCGCTGCGTTGCTGTTCGCGTTGCTGCTGCTGATCGCCGCGGCAATGGTCTGGCAGGAAGCGCGGGCGACACCCGAAGCCACCCCGGTCTACGTGGTCGAGGAAGCGGTCCCCTACGTGTTCCGCCGTCTCTCCGACGATGCCATGAGCCGCCTCGATGTCGACGACGTTCGCCGGATCCTCGAATGGGAGGTGTACTACCTGCAGGGTCTCGACAAGCCCCGCGCCGGACGAAACGGGGACCTGGCCGGGCGGGTGTCGGGAGGACACGACGCGATCATGTTCGTCGAGGGGCGCTGTTCCGGGGAGGGGTATGAGTATCTCTACGAGGACATCGCCGAGGTCCTCGCCCATCAGGGAGAGTATTTGGCCGCCATTGGTGCGGTCGGTCCCGAGGCGGATGACCCATGGTGATGGTTCGGTGCGGGTCGTGCCGCTCCCAGTTCGACGTCCCGGGCCCGGGACGGTTCCAGTGTCCCACCTGTGCCGCGGTGAACCAGGTCGGGGCACCGCCCCCGGGCGCGGAGAACGAATCGATGCCGGAGGGACCGCCACCGGAACCTGCCGGACACGCAACGTGCGGCGAGTGTTCGTTTTCCTTCCGGGTGGGAGCCATCGACGTGGCCACGTGTCCCAATTGCAATGCTCCGGTCGTCGTGGGTCGAGGGCAGGACAACGATGAGTGACCGCGCATCCTGGGAAGAGGCGTACCGAGCGGGTGGGCTCCGCCGCGACCGGTTCACGACGCTCTCGTTCGAAGACGTCCCGGCCCTTGGTCTTCCCGAGTCTGGTGAGGTGCCTGCGGAGATCTCCTACCCGGGGTTCTACCCGTACACCCGGGGCATCCACGCCACGGGCTATCGCGGCCGGTTGTGGACGATCCGTCAATTCGCCGGCTTCGCCACGGTCGAGGCCACCAACGAGCGCTTCCGCTACCTCCTCGAGCAGGGCCAGCACGGCGTGTCGGTGGCCTTCGACATGCCGACCCTGATGGGTCTCGACTCCGACCATCCGATGTCTCTCGGCGAGATCGGCCATTGCGGAGTGGCGATCGACTCCGTCGAGGACATGAAGATGCTGTTCGAGGGCATACCGCTCGACGAGGTGTCGGTGTCGATGACGATCAACGGTCCGGCCCAGGTCCTGTTCGCGTTCTTGCTGGTCGCCGCCGAGGAACAGGGGGGGTCGTGGACCGCGCTGCGCGGCACCCTCCAGAACGACATCCTGAAGGAATACATCGCGCAGAAAGAGTGGATCTACCCGCCGCTTCCGCACCTTCGACTCATCACGGACATGATCGAGTTCTGCATGTCCGACGTTCCGCAGTGGAACACCATCTCCATCAGCGGGTATCACATTCGTGAAGCCGGAGCGACGGCAGCCCAGGAACTGGCGTTCACCCTTGCCGATGGATTCGCGTATGTCGAAGCGTGCGTGGAGCGCGGTATGGACGTCGACACCTTCGCGCCCCGGTTCTCGTTCTTCTTCGACGCCCATATCGACTTCTTCGAGGAGATCGCCAAGTTCCGCGCCGCCCGCCGCATCTGGGCACGCTGGATGAAAGAGCGCTACGGCGCCAAAGACGATCGGTCCATGAAGCTCCGGTTCCACTCGCAGACTGCGGGGGTGTCGCTCACAGCGCAGCAACCGGAGAACAACATCGTCCGCACCGCCATCGAAGCATTGGCCGCCGTGCTGGGCGGTACGCAGAGTCTGCACACCAATGCCCTGGACGAGGTGTACGCGTTGCCCACCGCACGCGCCGCGGAAATCGCGTTGCGGACCCAGCAAGTCATTTCGCACGAGACCGGCGTGGTGGACAGCATCGATCCGCTCGGCGGTTCCTGGTTCGTCGAGGAGATGACCGACCGCATCGAGGCGAAAGCGGAAGAGATGTTCGACCATATCGACCGGATGGGCAACGGTTCGATGCTGGCCGGGGTGCTGCGCGGTATCGAAGACGGCTGGTTCCAGTCTGCAATTGCGGACTCGGCCTACGAATTCGAGAAAGCCGTTTCGTCGGGAGAGCGTGCCATCGTCGGCGTCAACTCGTTCGTAAAGGACACGGAACCGCAACTCGACATCCTTCGCATCGGTGTGGAGGTCGAGCAGTCGCAGCGCCGCCGGGTCGCCGCCGTCCGCGCCGAGCGCGATCAAGAGTCTGTCGATGGCGTCCTCGATGAGATCCGCGCCGCGGCGGCCGGGAGCACCAACCTGATGCCTTTGCTCGTCGAGGCGGCTCGCCGCCGGGCAACCCAGGGCGAGATCGTGGCGGCGATGAAGGATGTGTTCGGCGGGTATCGGGAGCCGCCACGTGTCTGATCGGTTGCGGTCGCGCCTCTCGCAGGCACTGATGGCCGTCTTCTTCGCGCTCGCCCCCAGTTCGGTGGAGCCATGGCGGGTGGAACCGCGGGCGCGGGTCGCCGCGGTGCTTGCCGTTGGTGAGCCGACGCCCTCCATCGCCGGCCGTGCCGGCCGCAGTCTGTTGCAGACGCAGTAGCATCAGACGACCGCCGAGACAGCAGAGGTGTCATGACCGCGTCCGACTCGCCCGTCGCAGATCCGGTAGAAGAGAACGTCCTCGACGAACTCGTCGACCTGCTCAACGCTCAGGATTTCGAGGCGGTTGCCGAACTGCTGCACGAAGACGTCAGTTCGGACCTGTTCGAATCCGCAGGCCGTCTGGGTGCGCTCGAGGGATTCGACAGCTTGCACCACCGGTATCCCGGACTGGTCTACACCCGTGGCGAGCTGGGAACCGAACCGGTCGTGGTCGCCTGGACGATGGGGGAGGACCGCTCGTACCGGCAGATGGGATTCCTGACCTTCAGCTTCAGCGAGGGCCTCGATCCTGCCGAAGGGGCCATCGAGCACATCGGCTACGACGACAGCCCTGAAGATCAGGCCGAACTGCTCGCCGAGGAACCCGACATCGAGGATGCCGGTGAGGGAGCCGAGTGGCGCGAGTGGGAGTACGGGGAAAGCTGATGCGCCGGTTCCTGGTGCTCGCCGTTGCGGTGCTCGTCATGCTCGCTGCTGCATGCGGCGACGACGACGGGACCACGACGACGGACGGCAATGCCAACGTGATCATCGGAAGTGGAGAGATCCCCGACAGCGTTCCGGAAGATTTCCCGTTCCCGGCTGGATCCCTCATCGGGAGCACCCTGGTCGACCGCATCAACACCCGGACCGAAGTCGAGGTGAGAACGCCCGCGCAGTTCGCCGACGTGGTTCAGTTCTGGAACATCAACCTCGTGAATTCCGGATACGTGATCGGCGAGTCGAACGGAGGCGAAACTCGCTGGACCATCGAGTTCAGCAAAGGTGCCACCGCCGGAACGGTGACGATCGTCGCTGCCGACGTGTCGATCACGCAATCGGTCGTCGAACTCAACCTGGCGTGAGCCGCCGTCTATCGTCTCGACCGTGACGCGCTTGCGCCGTTTCGAAGATCATCGGTTCGTCGGTACCCGTGACGACATGCGCTACTACGACTGCGACGATCCTGCACAGTCCGCTGCGCTGACCGCACGGCTCGATGAAGACGACCTGCTGGGGCGCCTATTGCTGTCGACGTTCGCTCCGGACACCGAAGCAGAAGCCCGAAACCGGGGTTTTCGTCCGGCGTGAATCGATTCATCGACGTTCACGTCCACCCGCCCGTTGCAGACCTCCTGAATCACTCGTTCGCGCCGTATCTCGAGGGGATCGCCGCTGTGTTCGGCCGCGAGTTCGCTCCGATGGCCGTCGAGGACCTCGCCGCCTACTACCGCGAGCGGGAGGGGAGGGCGGTGGTCCTAGGCTGGGACGCCGAAACGGCGACGCGGCTCCGGCCTCTGTCCAACCGGCGTATCGCCGAGATCGTGGCCGTCGCGCCGGATGTTTTCATAGGTTTCGGGTCGGTCGATCCGCACAAGGGGTCGGCAGCGGTGGCCGGTGTCCACGAGGCTGCCCGCCTCGGTCTCGCCGGGCTCAAATTCCATCCACCTGCCCAGCAGTTCGACCCTTCCGACCGCATGGCCTACCCGGTCTGGGAGGCGGCTGCGGAGCATCGGTTGGTGTGTCTGGTGCACACCGGCTACACGGCGTTCGGCGCCGGCATGCGGGGCGGCGGAGGGGTTCTGCTGGATTACGCCCGGCCGATCCACCTCGACCGCGTGGCCCATTTGTTCCCCGATCTCGTCCTGATTGCGGCGCACCCGTCGTGGCCGTGGCAGGAGGAGGCCATCGCCGTTGCGCAACACAAGCCGAATGTGTACCTCGACCTGTCCGGGTGGTCGCCGAAGCGGTTCAGCGGCCCTCTGCTCGATGCCATCCGGGGCTCGCTCACCGACCGTGTCCTGTTCGGCACGGACTTCCCGTTCTTGACGCCCGACAAGTGGCTGGCCGATTGGGAGACGCTCGGTATGCCCGACGACGTGACGAAGCGCGTGCTGTACGAGAACGCCGCAGGCGTGCTGAACCTCGATGCGCCGGATCCTCTCGCGCCCGACTGATCAGCGTTTCACCCACACGGAGATGTGACTGGTCGAGTCGGCGGTGAACGGCTCACGGGTCCAGGTGCTCCAGCGCTCGCTCAGCTCCATGCCGGCGAGCCGGGCCATCAGATCGAGTTCGGACGGCCACACGTACCGGAACGGGCAGGGGAAATGGCGGAATCGTCCGTCGTCGTTCTTGAAGTGATGGGAGACGGCCGACTGGGTCACGGTGTCGAACTCGTCGAACCCCCACCGGTCGGCGCTGAGGTGAAACACCCGGACCGTCTCTCCCGGTAGCAATCCGCGAATACCGGGGACGCCGACCTCCACGACGAAGTATCCGCCCGGTTCGAGGTGCGCCGCGGCATTGATGAACACCGCAACCTGGGCGTCCTGCGTGAGGACGTTGCCGATGGTGTTGTAGACGAGGTAAACCAGACGGAACGAGCCGGGGACGGTGGCCGTCGTCATATCGCCGATCACCACCTCGATGTTCCCGCCGTGCTCCTTTTCGGCGAGCTTGGCCGCCATCGGACGCGACAGTTCGATGCCGGCGACGTCGACGCCGCGTTGGGCCAGCGGCACCGCGACCCGGCCGGTTCCGATGGCGAATTCCAGTGCCCTGCCGTTCCCGGCCAGGCCGGCGAGGAAGTCGACCGTCGGTTCCAGTACGGCCGGGTGGAACATCGGTGCCGCCGACTCGTCGTACCGCGCCGCGGCCTCTGCGTCGAAGATCCCGTCGTCGTGCATGCGACGAGGCTACCTACGGTCGGTCCGCGGAGCCGGCGTCAATAACCGGCGCTCACATACCGCCACACGCCGTGGTCATCGATGCGATCGAGCCGGTTACGAAGGCGCAGGTACTCGAGGTGAGCAAGGGTTTCTTGCAGCGCAAGGCGGGCATGGAGCGGCGGCAGGTTGGGACGAAACGCCGCCTGCATCGCCTCCCAGGCGGTGAGGGGGCGTGCCCGGATGTCCTCGACGAATCCGGCGAGCCGGCGCTCGTGGTGCAGCGCGATCTGCCGGGCCCGTGCCTTGC
>JBFIQU010000090.1:0-8291 GCA_041609395.1 Acidimicrobiia bacterium
CCGGTGCCGGGGGAGCGGAGATTGTTGGATCGATAGGACAGCCTCGACCCCGACCCCAACGCCGACCCCAACCCCGACCCCAACGCCGACCACACGGGCGCACCCTCCGTCGGGCGTCGGGCGTCGGGCGTCGGGCGTCGGGCGTCGGGCGTCGGGCGTCGGGCGTCGGGCGTCGGGCGTCGGCTCGCTATGCTCGCGTCCCATGCACCGGCGGGGAGAACAGGGCTGGATCGAGGTCATCTGTGGACCGATGTTCTCCGGCAAATCCGAGGAGCTGATTCGCCGCATCACCCGTTACCAACTCGCCCGGGTCGTCACCCAAACCTTCAAGCCTGCCCTCGACACCCGCTATGCGGAGAACGCCGTGGTCTCGCACAGCACGCTGTCGACCCCGGCGATCCCCGTTGCGGACTCGGACGAACTGCTGCATCGTGTCGACGATCCCACCCGGGTGATCGGGATCGACGAAGCGCAGTTCTTCGACATGGGGCTCGTCGATGTCGTCGACCAGCTGGCAGCCGCGGGCAAACACGTCATCGTGGCCGGTCTCGACCTGGACTACCTGCAGCGCCCCTTCGGTCCTGTTCCCACACTCATGACCCGTGCGGAATACGTCACGAAGAGCCTCGCCGTCTGCCACCGGTGCGGCGGACCGGGCATGTATACGCAGCGGGTGGTGCGGTCCGACGATCTCGTCGTTCTCGGCTCCGCCGGAACGTACGAATCACGATGCCGCCGCTGCTACGACCCGACCGAAGCCGCTCAGGAGCGGCTCGAGATCCTCGAGGTCTGATCTTCGGAGAGGATCCTCCAGACTGCTAACGTTGATGCCGATACGAGTCGTGACGACGGCTCCGTCGTACTCCGCTGAGGAGCGATCACACGTGGGTCACCTCGATACAGACGCGTCACCGCATCATCGTCGCCGCGCCGTGCGGCGATCGATGGCCGCGCGTTCTGTCGTCCCCGCGTCCCGGTTGAAGGGGACCGGTTCGCTCCGCGAAGAACGCCGTAGGGGGGCAGCTGCCCGATTCCTCCGTCGTCTCCACTCACTGCACGTACCGATGATTCCGCTCCCGCCGGAGCGAAAAGGAGAGTTTTCCGATGGGTTTCTTCCGATCGCGGTCGGCCAAGGTCGTCCGCAAGGGGGTCGGGGACCAGGCACTCGAAGAGCGCAAGACCCGCCGTGTCAACGGCCAGGTCGTGAAAGTGCGCCGGGTTGTCGAGCCCGATCCCGAACCCAAGACCACCGTAGAGAAGCCGCAGAAGCCGGCTCGTAGCGAACGTAAACGGCAGCCCGCCCGGAGCGGGCGACAGCCAGAGCACAAGGGGCGCCAGCCCCGCCGCACCACGGAGCGCCGTCCTCAGCTCGAGGTGGTGCAGCCGCCCGAGACCGACCGCAAACAGATGCTGGTGCGAACGCTCCCTCACCAGATTCAGATCGTCGTCCTCGAAGGCCCCGTCCTCGTCGAGCACTACGTCGCCCGGTCCGACCGTCGCTCACTCGTCGGCAATGTCTATCTCGGCAAAGTGCGCAACGTCCTACCCGGCATGGAAGCTGCCTTCGTGGACTTCGGGGAAGGCAAGAACGGTGTCCTCTACGCAGGCGACATCCAGTACGACCCGGAGGAGTTCGGTCGCCGCCGCCCCCGCATCGAGCGGGCCTTGAAGACCGGGGACACGATCATGGTTCAGGCCGTCAAGGATCCGATGGGTCACAAGGGCGCCCGGTTGACGAACGAGATCAGCTTGCCGGGTCGGTATCTCGTGCTGGCTCCGAACTCCGACATGCGCGGGATCAGCCGGCGTCTCGAGGAAGCCGAACGTGAACGTCTCCGGGGCATCGTCAATCGGCTGCGCCCCGAGGGGTTCGGGATAATCGTTCGCACCGCGGCCGATGGTGCGTCCGAAGAGGACCTCAAGAGCGACATCGACCGCCTCGTCGAACGGTGGCAGGCGATCGAGAGTGCAGCTGCGTCGGGCGCCGCGCCGAAGGCTCTCTACGAGGAGCCTCCGCTCGAGATCAGGGTCATCCGAGAGCATTTCACCCGCGACTTTCGAAGGCTCCTCATCGACGACAAGAACACCTACGATCGCGTCGTCGACTATCTCGCCGACACCGACTCGGAACTGCGCCAGAAAGTGCGCATGTACGAGGACGAACTGCCGTTGTTCGAGCGCTTCCACGTCGAGGATCAGATCCGCAAAGCGCTCGACCGCAAGGTGTGGCTGCCCAGCGGAGGCCACATCGTCATCGAACGGACCGAGGCCCTCACGGTCGTCGACGTCAATACCGGGAAGTTCGTCGGTCACTCCAACTTGGAGCAGACCGTGCTGCAGAACAATCTCGAGGCCGCCGAGGAGATCGCGCGGCAACTCAGGCTGCGAGACATCGGCGGCATCATCGTCATCGACTTCATCGACAAGGAGGATGTCGCGAACCAGGAGGCGGTTCTCAAGCGCCTCGCCGAACATCTCGCCAAGGACAAGACTCGCACACAGGTCTTCGACGTCTCACATCTCGGCCTCGTCGAGATGACCCGCAAGAACGTATCGGAGGGGCTGGTCGAGTCGTTCAGCGAGGTCTGCGACAAGTGTGAAGGTCGCGGTGTGCTCCTCTACGAAGAGGCGGCCGCGGTGGGTCGTCCCATGCCCGAGAACGGGGAGCACGCCAAGACGGGCTAGCAGCCGATAGCTGTCAGCTCCTGGCTTTGTGCCGTCCGTTTTCACGGCCGGAACAACTGGCTACAATCCCATCAACCCCTACACCTCTGGAAAGAGCTATGTACGCGATCATCCGCACCGGTGGCAAACAAGCCAAAGTTCACGAGGGCGATGTCCTCGACATCGAGCGCATCCGCAATGACGGTGACGAGGTCACGTTCACCCCGTTGCTGGTCGTAGCCGACGACGGCAGCGTGACATCCGGTCGGGAGGCGCTCGCCGACGCCAAGGTCGTTGCCAAGATCCTCGGCCCGTCGGCAGGCCCGAAAGTCGACATCTTCAAGTACAAGAACAAGACCGGGAACCGCAACCGGCAGGGCCACCGCCAGAAGTACACGCGGATCGAGGTGACCGAGATCGCGTTGACGGGCACCAAGAAGAAGAAGACGACGAAGAAGTCCTCCAGCAAGAAGGCCGCTGCCGCCGATAGCGACGAGGCCAAGACCGAAGCAGCGGTGGAGGCTGCCGCCACGGCGGAAGCCGGTGACGCCGATGCCGACGCAGACGAGAAGGAGTCCTGACCAATGTCGAAGACGAAATCCGGAGGTTCGACCCGGAACGGGCGGGATTCGGCGGCGAAGCGCCTCGGCCCCAAGGTGTTCGACGGCCAGGTCGTCGAGCCCGGAACCATCCTCGTGCGCCAGCGCGGCACCCGCATCCATCCGGGGCGCAATGTCGGGCGTGGGAGCGATGACACGCTGTACGCCACTGCAGCAGGCAGTGTGAAGTACGGCGAGCGCAAGGGCCGCCGGCTGGTCGACGTCCTTCCCGAGTAACTCGTACATCCCCTCCCGACGATGTTCGTCGACGAGGTACGCGTCCATGTCAAGGGCGGTGCCGGTGGTGCCGGCGTAGCCAGTTTCCGGCGTCGCAAGGGCAAGCCGAAGGGGAAGCCCGACGGCGGTTCCGGCGGGCGCGGCGGAGATGTGTACTTCGAAGCCGACGCCGACGCGGCGACCCTCCTGGAGCTCAAGCGCAAGCCGCACCGCGCCGCTCGCGACGGGACGCACGGTCAAGGTGAGCTCCGCCACGGCGGCGGTGGCGACGATCTGGTGATCGCGGTTCCGTTGGGAACCGTGATCCACGAAGACGGGATCGTCGTTGCCGATCTCGTTCACCCCGGGCAGCGGTATCTGGCAGCCAACGGCGGTCGCGGTGGCAGGGGTAACGCGGCCTTCGTCAGCCGGGAACATAGAGCCCCCACCTTCGCCGAGCAGGGCGAGTACGGCGAGGAGCGAACGTACGTCCTGGAACTCAAGCTCATCGCCGACGCTGCACTCGTGGGATTTCCCAACGCCGGTAAGAGCACGTTGATTGCGCGGGTCTCCGCAGCCCGTCCCAAGATCGCCGACTACCCCTTCACCACCCTGCAGCCGAACCTGGGAGTGGTGGCCATCGACGGGCGCGAGTTCGTACTGGCAGACGTGCCCGGGCTCATCGAGGGTGCGGCGGCGGGAAAGGGTCTGGGTCACGAGTTCCTGCGGCACGTGGAGCGAGCCAGGGTTCTCGTCATCCTCCTGGACCCGACGCCTCTTCAAGAGACGTCATACGCAGACCAGTACCGCATCCTGATCGAGGAGCTTGCGGCCCACTCGCCCGAGCTGGCTGCACGACCGCGTCTGGTGGTCCTCAACAAGATCGATGCCGTCGCCGATCTCGACGATGTGGTGGAGTGGGGCACTCAGTACGGCGTCGAGGTGTTTGCGATCTCGGCGGTGACCGGGAAGGGAGTGGATCGGCTGATGTATTCGGTGGCCGAGCTCGTCGACGCTGCCGGCCGCGACGCACCGGGCCGGCAGGGATTTGTCTTGCACCGGCCCGCACCGTCCGGATTCGACGTCGTGCGCCGCGGCGACACCTGGGTGGTGACCGGGAAGGCGGCGGAACGCGCCGTTGCGCTCGCCGATCTCACCGTTCCCCAGGCTGCCGACTTCGCCGCGCGCCGGCTTGCTCGGCTGGGCGTGGACGATGCGCTGCGAGCCGCCGGCGCTCAGCCCGGAGATGATGTTCAGATAGGTGACCTCGTGTTCGAGTTTCACGACGACCTCGAGGACGGTGAGGAATGAGGCGAGCCGTCACCGCCGGGGCCCCGGTCGTGGTGAAGGTGGGTTCCTCCAGCCTGTCCCGCACGGGTGGAGGTGTCGACGATTCAGCGCTGAGCCGGACGGTTTCCCAGGTGTGCGATGCTCTCGACGCCGGGCATCCGACGGTGCTCGTCTCGTCCGGCGCCGTGGCCGCCGGCCTGCCGGTCATGGGCCTGACCCGGCGCCCCGCGGATCTCCCGGGACTCCAGGTCGCCGCTGCAGTGGGACAAGGCCGCCTCATAGAGCGATACTCGGCCGAGTTCGCCCGACGAGGACGGGTCGTCGGCCAGGTGTTGTTGACCCGCGATGTCCTGGCCGAACGCGATCAATACCTCCACTCGCGTGAGGCGCTCGAGCGCATGCTCGATCTCGGGATCGTTCCCGTCGTGAACGAGAACGACACGGTGGTCGTCGACGAGTTGAAGCTCGGCGACAACGATCGGCTGGCGGCCATCGTTTCGCATCTCGTTTCGGCCGGGATGCTCGTCATCCTCACCGATACCCCGGGCCTCTATTCGGGCGACCCCCGGTTCGAGGACTCGGTGGAACTGCTGCACGCAGTCCGTCACACCGACGAGGTGCTGGACCAACTGTTGCGCGCCCGGGCGGGTCCTCTCGGCAGCGGCGGTGTCGCGACGAAGGTTGCGGCCGCCCGTATGGCGGCATGGTCCGGGATTCCCACCGTCATCGCCCCGGCATCCGAAGCCGACGCCGTAGCGCTCGCGGTTCGGGGGCACGAGGTGGGAACGTGGGTCGAGCCGCATTCCTCGAAGCTGACGGCCCGCAAATTGTGGATCGCGTTCGGACTTCCCGCCGAGGGCAGGGTCGTGGTCGATGCCGGGGCCGCGGCTGCGCTCGTCAACCACGGGCGGTCGCTGCTTGCCGTCGGGGTGCGCTCGGTGGAGGGACAGTTCGGTGCGGGTGCCGCCGTCGAGGTCTTGGCGCCCGACGGTGACCTCATCGGCAAAGGCCTCGTCGGTCTCGACAGTCACCGCATGGTCGACGGAGCAGGCAAACACTCGTCGGAAATCGGTGGCGAAGTGATCCACCGTGACGATCTCGTCGTCCTCGTTTCCCCTCAGTCGTCCAGCGGCGCGTAGAGGTCGACGATCACCCCGTTCGGATCGACGACGGCGGCATAGCGCTGACCCCAGAAGGCATCGAATGGTTCGAGGTGGCTTCGGAATCCGGCGGTCAAGACGCGGTGGTGCATCTCGTCGACCTCGACCGGATTGACGCAGCGGAAGGCGAGCCCTACCCGTCCCCGTCCGGCGGCGACTTCCCAGTCGGGATCGAAGCTCTTCATGATGTCCTCGGCGTCGAACATCACCCTGACTCCACCCGGCAACTCGACTTCGACGTGACCCTCGCCGGCTGCGCCCGGGGCGAATTCGAGCCCGAGGAGGGAGTAGAAGCTCACCGTTGCCGCCATGTCTCGGACGGCAATCCCGAATGCGTCGAGGTCCGGCATCAGCGGTAATCCGGATTGTCGAAGTCGAATCGGCACCCGGCGTCCCACTTGGAACGCTGGTTGCCGTGGGCAGGGAAGCCGCCCCGATCTTTGAGCATCCGGGCTGCGTGCAGGAGGTTCCACGTCAGGAACGTGGTGTTGCGGTTCGTGAAGTCGTTCTCGGGCCCGCCGGAGCCGGCATCGAGATATGACGGCCCCGGGCCCGCTTCGCCGAGCCACGCCGAGTCCGCCTGTGGAGGGATCGTGTATCCGAGGTGCTGGAGCGAGTAGAGGATGTTCATGGCGCAGTGCTTGGCGCCGTCCTCGTTGCCGGTGATGATCGCGCCCCCGACCCTGCCGTAGTAGGCGTATTGGCCCTCGTCGTTCAACTCGTGGGAGTTGCCATAGAGGCGCTCGATCACCTTGGTGCAGATCGACGACTTCTCACCGAGCCAGATGGGCGTGCCCAGCACGAGGATGTCGGCGGACAGGACCCTCTCGTAGAGTTCCGGCCAGTCGTCCGTATCGAATCCGTGTTCGGTCATGTCGTGGTAGACGCCGGGAGCGATGTCGTAGTCGACGGCTCGCAGGACGTCGACGCTGACGTCGTTCGCTTCCATGATGGCGATCGAGATGTCCATCAATCCCCGGGTGTGGGAGAGCATCGGGGACGGCTTCAGGGTGCAGTTGATGAACAACGCCGAGAGATCCGAGAAGTCGAACGGGCTGGTGTCGCACAGTTCTTGCTGGAACGCATTCAGCGTGGCGATCTTGGCTCTCCTTGCAGCGTGCGGGCAGGCTACCGGCTTCATTTCTGTGCTGTGCGTGCGGCGCCGGCCGTGATCCGCGGCAGTCTGGGGACCGGCTACTCCGCCCCGACCACTCCCGACCGCCGTTCCAGCAGGGCCACGTCGCGCCATTGCCCGTTCAATCGACCGATGCGATGCCGCACGCCGACTTCGCGGAATCCGTGTTTCACGTGCACGGCAATACTCGGCTCGTTGTCCGGGAAGATCCCGGCCTGGAGGGTCCACAGTCCGGCTTGCTCTGATTCGCGGATGAGCTCCTCGAGAAGCGCCGAGCCGACGCCGCGGCCCCGGGCCGAAGCCGCTACGTACACGCTGACCTCGGCGACACCGCCGTAGACACATCGGCCCGAAACCGGGGACAGTGCCGCCCAGCCCAGAACGTCGCCTTCCTCCTCGGCGATCAGACGGCAGTCCATGAGATGTGCGGAGTCCCAATCGTGCCATTCGGGAACCTTGCTCTCGAACGTTGCCAGCCCGGTTGCAATGCCCTCGGCATAGATGCGGGCAACCGCGGGCCAGTCGTCGTGGTGAAGCGCACGTACCTTCATCAGCACAGAGTCTATTGATGCTGCCGCAGCCGTTTTGGCTAATGCCCCGTACCCATGGCCAGGTTGACCGCCAACTGGGCCCGGGTGAGGTTTTCGAGCATTTCGGTGTAGAGGGGGAGACGGTTCGGGGCGCAGCATCCGACCTGCAGCCGCCCGATCTGGGCCCCTGCATCCTCCAGGGCATCGAGTACCCGGCTGGCATCGGTTGAACCTTCATCGAGCGTGCCCAGCTCGGCGGCTGCGCCGGACAGCGTATCGCCGAGGGCGGCCATGCTCGGGCTGCGGCCGGGGTCGCAGCACTTGAGTTCGAGACGCGCCAGCACCTCGTCGCACGTATTCAGCGCGTCGCGCGCGGGGGCCAGCGGATCCGACATCCGGCAGACTCTAGGGGTCTGAGTGTCGAGGCGTCTCGCACCGGAGATCCCAGCCCATCCCGGCTTCAACGGCGACGCCGGCCGCAAGGCGCGAGGTCCGTCCTGAGGGTGGCGAACGTGCCCGACGGATTGAGCCGGATCCGGCACACCCGGAACTGACATCGCCTTTGAACACGGCGTCTCGTCGGGCTGCGCTAGCGGGCGCCGGCAAGCCACACCGATGTGACCGGCAACCTCGAACTCGGGCTGGGACCCGGCGGCTCGCGCCTCGCCCGCCGTTCGCTCGTTCCCTCCCCGGTAAA
>JBFIQU010000091.1:0-8138 GCA_041609395.1 Acidimicrobiia bacterium
GGAAGCGGAGTAGGCGGCCTGACCGACCTGGCCCTCGTAGCCGGCAATGGACGCGACGTTGACGACGAGTCCACGTTCCCCGTCATCACCCGGTTCGTTGTGGGCCATCACCGCCGCACACCGGCGCACGACATCGAAGAGCCCGACGAGATTGACGTCCACGACGAATTCGAACAGGTCGAGCGGAAAGAGATCCCCGCTCTTGGTGACCACTCGATGCGCCGGAGCAACCCCGGCTGCATTGACGTTCAGGTCGATGCGGCCGAACACCTCGACGGTGTGATCGACGGCCCGGGCGACGTCATCGGGGGAACGGACGTCGGCTGCGACGAATAGGGCGGTATCGCCGAGTTCGGCGGCGATGTCCTTCCCATTCGACGTCGGGAGATCGAGCAGAGCAGCGCGGCCACCGCCCTCGATGATCATGCGAACGGTGGCGAGCCCCAGTCCGGAAGCTCCCCCCGTCACGAACGCTGTGGTGTTCCTCACTTGCATCAGGATTCAGCCTCCAGTCTCCCGTAGCCGGTAGCCGGCATCACACGTGCCCCGGTGGATCGGGGATCTCGGCATAGGCCGCATGGCGGTCGGCCACGATCTCACCGCCGATCTGGTCCAGGCTGTCCAGCAGCCACAGGTAGGCAGCTTTGCCGGGGCGATAATCGGCCTCGGCCATCCCCTGAATGCGGCCCTGCTCCTGCAACATCTTTACCTGGCGGAAGTTGTGACGCGGATCGGTGGTGTAGACCCCGAGCGTCTTCCCGCCGCGCTGGTTGAGGATCGAGAAGACCGGCACGTCACTCGGACCGTCGGCGATGTAGATCATGTTCCGGATCGGAACCCGCCGCTGCTCCTCGGACATTCTGGCGTTGACGTCGACCGACGGGTTGCGGTTGACCCCTTTGTTGATCTCGAAGATCGCTCGTGTCTTGGTGGTGTTGTCGATGACGTACCCGAGGTGGGTGATGGGGTGGGGTGCGTCATCGACGTCGAGCCGGCTCAGGAAGCCTGGCGCGGCCGGCGTCTCAATGAACGTGTTCGCCCATATGCCGTCTATGACATCGGCAATCGGGCTCCCCTCGATCATCGGGCGCAGGCCGGTCGAGATCACATAGTGCTCGACGCTGATCCCTTCCTTCGCAAACTCATCGACTGCGGCGACATGATCACGTGTCGCGGTCATGAAATCCGGAATGCCCGGCGCCATTTCGAGCCGGCCGCCGAGCTCGCGCAGCTTGGCGTTGGTCAGGCCGGGGAACAATCCGTGTTCGACGTACGTGAGAATGTGGGTGAGGTATGCCGTGTCCCTGGCGATGATGATGTCCCGCTTGGCGTAGTACTCGACGAGCTGGTCGACCTCGGCCCAGAACTCACCCGGATCGACGCCGTACTCATCGAAGATCGGGTCCTGCATGTTGCCGGGAATGAGGGTGCGGTCGAAGTCCCAGATGAAGGCGACGACGGTCTGGGTGTGGAGCGGTACCGGCATGCACCCAGGCTAGGGAATCTCCGGCGCACCGAAGCCAATCACGGCACCTTCGCGCCACCACTGCTGCAGCGTGCACCCGGAGCGACGCAGAGCCCGGTGCGCCACGCCCATTCGAGAAGAGGGAACGAGGACGGTGACCAGCCATTCGTCGCCGACCAGCGCCGCCACCTCGGCGGCCAGGGCTCCGGGCTCGATGGTCGGCCCAACCACCACTTCGACGACGCGCCGGCCCGCAACGGTGACGCACGGGATGTGTCGCCCGAGCACGCTGTCGGCTGCGAGATCCTGCAGCGTGGTGACCGCCACGTCTTGTTCCCCCCGCGCCCGATGGATCGAAGCTGCCCGGCCGGCGACCACGACCGCATCGGAGAGCGTGTCGAATTGCGTTGCGACCACCGGCGACCTCCAAAACCAGCTCGAGTTACACAAGTGTAATTCAAGTGCCGCCGGCGTGCCCTAATCTCGCAGCATGGATTCCGACCGGCGCACCGCCACCGAACGCTGGTTCCTGCGCAGGGGGATCCCGCATTTCATCGTCGGCTACAGCGCCACCGAGGACGTGTGGACCCGCGCCGCACCACTGCTCGCCCTCGTGTTTCTGGGCGAGCTGCTCGGAGCGGTCAACCTCGACTGGCCGTGGTGGGCCAACGTGATGGCACTGGCGGGAGGCGTCGCCATTCTCGCTACCGGGTGGGTGGCAGCGAACCGCGTGCGGGGGCGCGGCCGCTGGCAACGGCCCGACGACATCGGATGGATCGAGCTGAGCGTGTTCGTTCTGGTGCCGGCGCTCCTTCCCCTGGTATTCGGCGGACAGGCGAGAGCCGCGGCATGGACGGTTGCCGCGAATCTGACCATCCTGGCTGTGGTCTACGTCGGCACGTCGTATGCCTTCCTGCCGCTGACGCGGTGGGCCGGATCACAGGCCGCCCGGCAGCTCGGAGGCACCGTGGCCCTCTTCGCCAGGGCGCTGCCCCTCCTTCTTCTCGGGTTCACGTTCCTGTTCATCAACGCCGAGGTCTGGCAGCTCGCCGGCTCACTCGACGGACGTACGCTGGCGGTCGCACTCTCCCTCTTTGCCATCCTCGGTGTCCTGTTCATCCTCGTGCGTCTCCCCGCCGAACTGGCCGGCCTTGGTTCGTTCCCCGACCCCGCCGAGCTCGAAGCCACCTGTGCCGGGACTCCGGTGGAAGGCGTGCCCGCTCCCGCGGCCGACGTGCCCTCCCCGTCCGGCAGGCAGTGGGGCAACCTCGCCCTGGTCGTCGTCTTCCGCCAGGGCATCCAGATCCTGATCGTCGCCGCGCTGATCGGGCTCTTCTTCGTGGCGTTCGGATCGCTGACGGTGAGCGAAGCCACCGTCGCCGCCTGGATCGGATCACCGGCCGACGTGGTGGCTTCGGTCGAAATCGGCGGTATCGACCTGGTCGTCTCCACCGAGCTGATCCGCGTCGCCATGTTCCTGGCCGGATTCGCCGGTCTCTACTTCGCCGTCTACGCGGTCCACGACCCTTCGTTTCGCGCCGAGTTCTACGAAGACGTCACATCGGACGTGCGCACCGCCCTCGCCGTTCGCCGGATCTATCTGTCGCTGATCCGGAGCGGATAGGGTTCCGGAATGGGTGCGGAGGTCTTCTGGGCGGGCCTCATCGGAGCCGTCGCCGGATCCGTCGCCGGTGTGCTGCGGAAGCGACGGGATGCGCCCCGAGCGCCGATCGAGGCGATGGCGGTGGCGGCCGTCGTCTTCATCGTCATCACCGCGGTTGCTGCGGTCGCAAGCTGACGATCAGGCAGTAACGCCCTCATCGGAACGGAACACTCCACGGGTGGTCCACTCCTCGGTGAACGAACCTTCGACCCGGTACAGCTCGCCGACCTCGGAGATGGCGGCGGCAATGCACACGATCCGCCGGTATCCGAGATCCCAGTCCGATTCAGAGAATCCGGAAATGAAGCTCACCACCGTCCCGCGCGGGGGCTGGTCGACCCCGGCGAGCGCGGCGTCGCACCCTTCCTGCAAGTCGTCGAAGTCCAGCTGCGACGGGAACGCCGCATCCTCGTCGAGTTCGGTGATCGCCACCACCTGGAAGGCGTGAAGGGCGTCGCAGTCGACGACCGCGGGGCGCTCGACAAAACCGTCGCCGCCGAGACAGTCTCCGACGTCCACATCCCAGCGAACTGCGTCCGGGTCGTCGCTGAAACGCCCGGTAACGGGAATGTACGTCGCGTTCCGCCCCGGCAAGAAGGAGACACAACCTACGTAGCGCAGACCCTGCTCCCACTCGTCGGCGTCGGGCAGGTAGAGGATGATGTCGAGTTGCGACGCCGCGAGCACGACCCCGTACGTGTCGACGAACCCACGGGCGCACGTATCCCCGACGTAGTCGCTGAGCTCCTGGCCCGGGAAGGAGTCCTCGACGCCCCACGGGACCGTGGACGCGACGTACACCTCATGGGTGTGGACCTCGTCGCACCCCACGAGCTGCCGATCGCCAAACGGGGCATAGGGAAGGAACTCCAGACCCTGGGCGCTGCCGAAGCTGAAGCAGTCGCCGACCTGCCACCGGTAATCCGGGTTACCCGCAATGACCGGTGCGCTGGTGGTCGTGGTATCCGGGACCGTGGTGGTCGAACCGGGTTGAGTCGTCGTAGAGCCGGGAGCGGTCGACGGCTCCGTCGTCGTACTGACAGCAGTCGTTGCCGTCGTCGAAGCCTGGCTGCCGCCCCCATTGGAGCTGCACGCAGAGGTCAGTAGGGCTACCGCTGCAGTCAAGACGAGGATGGATCGGCGAGTCATCTCGCCCGATACCGTAGCCCTGCGCCGTACCAACGAGGTCGCGTAGTCTGGCCGGGCACCTACCGCCGGGGAAGAGCGTGAACATCCAGATCAGACCGGTCGTCGCGGACGAACTCGAGGCGTTCCGGCGCCAGCTCGGCTACTCGTTCCATCACGACGCCGACGACAAACACGCCGACCACTTCGCCAAGATCCTCGAGCTCGACCGCTCGTTCGCCGCATTCGACGACGATGAACTCGTAGGGACCGGGGGCGCCTTTTCGTTCGGGATCAGCGTGCCCGGCGGCGGTTCGGTCCCGGCGGGCGGAACGACCATGATCACCGTGCGGGGGACACACCGCCGCCGGGGAGTCCTGAGCTCCATGATGCGCTACCACCTCGATGAGGTGCGCGACCGCGGTGACGCAGTGGCCGCGCTGTGGGCATCGGAGAGCTCGATCTACGGGCGGTACGGCTTCGGCCCGGCGGCGTGGCGCCACAGCGTGACGATCGACCGTCCCCACGTCCGGTTCCGGGACGATGCCCCGGGGCGCTCGGGACGCATCGACATGATCGAACCTGCAGACCACCTGTCCGACCTGATGCGGGTATACGACGATGCGCGTACGGTCCGATCCGGAATGCTGTCACGCTCCGATCACTGGTGGCGAGAGATCCGTTTCTACGACCCCGAGGATTGGCGGGACGGGTTCACATCGTTCCGCTACGCGCTCTATCGCGAAAACGGCGAGGCGCGTGGCTATGCGCGGTATCGGGTCAAAGAGAACTGGGAGGAGGGGTTCCCGGCCGGAAAGCTCGGCGTCGGAGAGGTACTGGCGATGGATCTCGAGGCGTACGCCGGCATCTGGCGCTTTCTGATCGGGATCGATCTCATCGGAGAGATCACCACCTGGAACTCGCCGGTCGACGATCCGCTGCCGTGGCTCCTGGAGGATTCGCGCCGGGTGCGGCGCAAGCTCGGGGACTCGTTGTGGGTCAAGCCGGTCGATATCCCGGCGGCGCTGTCGGAGCGGCGCTACGCCGTTCCCGGCCACGTCGTGTTCGAGGTCGAGGATCCGTTCAACGAAGAGATCAACGGCGTCTACGAACTCGACGGCGGACCCGATGGCGCCGAATGCACGCCGAGCGAACGTGAACCCGAGTTCTCCATCGACAACGGCGACCTCGGGGCGATCTACCTCGGCGGCAACCGGCTCGATACGTTGGTTCGAGCCGGGCGCGTCACGGGACACCCGGCCGCGCTCCACCGTGCGGACCTCATGTTCTCCTGGACGCCGGCTCCGTGGTGCCCCGAAGTGTTCTGACGGAGCTACCAGCTACCAGCCACCAGCCTCCAGCCACGGGTCCAAATCCACTGGACGGATCCCCGACAACGAAACATGATGGGGCCATGATTCGCTGGATCCGCAACAACCTGGGCCTGATCGGAATCGTGACCGCCACCACGATCGCCGCAATCGCCCTGGGCGCCGTGGCGATGGGGCAGTCTCCGGCGCTGACGCTCGCGTTGCTCGTCGTGATATATGCGGTGGCCTGGGCGATCTTTCGCCGATGGACCCGGGGTGCAGTTGCGGCTTCGGATCACTGGCCGATCGGCAAGGTTCTCGTCAGCACACTGGTCGCGGTGGGCGTGGTGGGAGCAGCGATTCAGCCGGTGCCGTACGGGCGAGACCATCACAACGATCCGGTCACCGCCGAGCCGGCGTGGGATGCTCCACGGACCCGCGAGCTCGCCGTAGCCGCGTGCTTCGACTGCCATTCGAACGAGGTGACGTGGCCGTGGTACGCGTCGATAGCTCCCTTCTCGTGGAACGTGCAGAAGAACGTCGATGCCGGCCGGAACAAGGTGAACTACAGCGAATGGGACCAGCCGCAGCACGATGCAGATGAATCGGCCGAGACGGTCCGCGAAGGCTCCATGCCGCCGTTCTATTACACCATCACCCATTCGGGAGCGCGCCTCAGCGACGAGGAGAAAGAAGCCCTGGCCCGAGGTTTCGAGGCCACGTTTGCCGCCGATCCCCCGATCGAGGACGATCACCGGGAGCGTGACGACGAGGACGACGAGGACGACGACTGAGGGGAGCATCGAGCCCGAGATCCCGTCCGAACCAAGGCTCACAAGGGGTTCGATACATCGCTCAGCGATCGCGGAACCGGTGAGCGATACGGCCATCGCCCACGGATGCGATCGCCCGAACTGCCTTCGTTAGTCGACGAGTCGAAGCCGAAGCGCCACGGCAACCGCTTCAGTGCGATTCGACACATCGAGCTGGCCGTACAAGCTCTTGAGGCGACTGCGAAGCCGACTCTCTGACCATCCCGTCGATTCCATGATCGAACGGTTGTCGTTGCCGCGAGTGAGCAGCCGGAGAAGTCCCAGCGTTTCGCTATCGAGGTCGGTCTCAACGACGGGTGTTTTGCGAGCAAGCCCAACGAGAGTCTCGGCGAGCTGCGGATCGACGTGAGCTCCCCCCGCCCCTACCAACTCTATGGCCCTCACCAGTTCGGCTCGACCCGAGCTCTTGAGCACATAGCCTCGTGCCCCGAGTTCGATCGCCCTGCGAAGGTAGCCGGGGCCATCGTGCATCGTCAGGACGACAACCCCGAAAGCACCTTCTCGCTGCTGGAGAGCCTCGAGTACCTCCAAACCGCCGACGCTCTCCATCCTGAGGTCGAGGAGCACAATGTCGGGTTCTATATCGTCGAGGAGTCGGAGCAGATCGCCTCCGTCGGCTGCCTCACCGACGATCTCGAACCGATCATCTCCCTCGAGCATGAGACGCACACCTTCACGCACAATCGCGTGATCATCGACGATCACAACCCTCATCACGCCAGTCTTCCCTTCGGCACCACCGCCGTTACGACAGTTCCGCCCTGGACCCCATGCGAGATCGACAAGGTTCCTCCGCACGCTTCGATCATTGCCCGCATCGTTGCAATGCCGAGACCATCATCGCCGGGAGTCCATGCGCCGGTGTCCGCGACCCGCAGCTCAGCCCCGTTCCGAGAAGCAGCCAATGTCACCTCGACGGCACCGGCACCGGAATGCCGGAGTGCATTGGCAACGGCCTCCCGGGCGGCCCGATAGAGCGCTTCCTGGACCATGGGATCGATCATTTCATCGGCTCCGTCGATCGCGACCCGGATCCGCGGCAACGCCCCGTTGTCGGAAGCCAAATCCTCCAGCGCCGCTGCCAAGCCGTCCCTCTCGACCGGCGACGCTTGTAGACCGCGCATCTCGTTGCGGAGCGTACCGTCGACCGCTCTCACCAGCTGTGCCAGGCGGCCAGCCTCATCACGCATGCGGCCCGCACCAAGGTGGCCATCATGCATGGCATCGAGTCCGTAAAGGATCCGGTACAGAGGCTGCCCGACATCGTCATGCAGGGCATTCGCGAGGCGGACACGTTCAGACTCGCGCACATCGAGGCTGCGGTGGAGGAGCCGCTCGCTCTGGCGACGCCGCCGCTCGGCTCCTCGGAGGGTGACGAGAGTGAGAGTACCCATGAAGAGCCCGAGAACGCCAAGCCCGGTGCCAATCCGAAGCCACGTGCTTATCCGCACCCCGTCGAGGGTCCGCTCGAGTGGGTCGAGGCGCTGATACACCTCGAACACGGCGTCGACCTCGCCCGATGCCCCCCTCACGGGAAGATAGAACTCAAGGAGCCTGCCCAAGCCCCGCTCGAACTCATTTTCCAGATCGGTGAGGTCCGTCTCCTCGACAGTCACGCCTCCTTGGAAGGCGCGCTGGATCTCGGCTTGACCTTCGAATGACCGGCCGATCAGTCGATCTTCGTCAGACCACACGATACGACCCGACATGTCCCATACCTTGACGCGGACCGTGTCGCCTCC
>JBFIQU010000092.1:0-8089 GCA_041609395.1 Acidimicrobiia bacterium
AGCCGCCGCCGGCCGGGGCGTCGAGATCAACGACGTGCGGCTGACTTTGGACAACTACTACACGATGGAAGGTTCAGCCCTGCGGGCCACCATGACCGGGGGCGCCAAGCCCCCGGAGCTGCGCGTGGAGCTCGCCACCGATGCGGACACGGAGACAATCGACGAGCTGGTCGCCCGTGCCGTCGCCTCCTCCCCAGTCCGCGGGTTACTCGGCGGTACCGTCAACTCACTCTTCACGCTCTCCAGCAACGGGGCCGAGATCCCGGTGGGCCGGGTGGCCCCGATCGAGGGCGGCGCCCTCGCCGACCCCGGCGATAGGTTCGCCCTGGCCGAGGTAGCGGCGAACCCGGTGGCCGGCGAGCTCATCGAGAAGCTGACTCCCGCAGCGGAGGTTGACGGCGTCGGGGGTGTCAACTCCAGCCTGGCCGAGAACCAGAGCCGAGTGCTCCATGTGCGCGGCGTGTGCACGCAGCGCCCCGACGGCGTCAAGGAGATCGTTCAGAACCTGTTCCAGCCGATCGGATCGGAGTTCCGCTACCTCTCGGACGAGGCGCCGGAGCACGGAGGCCGCGGGTTGGCGCCGGATGCAATGACCTACATGTCGGCGGGAATCGGCTTCTGCTTCATGACCCAGTTCGGCCGCTACGCCAAGATCGTCAGGAAGGAGCTGTCCGCTTACCGCATCGCCCAGGACACGCACTTCACGTCGGGCGGAGGCGGCGATGGGGGCGGCGGGGCCGACCCGGTGGAAACCCACGTATACCTCGAGACGGCGGAGGGCGACGGATTTGCTCGCGACGTTCTCGACATGTCGGAACAGACGTGTTTCCTCCATGCTCTGTGCCGGACCGATCTCGAGCCCGTGGTGCGGGTGTCGGCGCGGTAGCCGGAACTATCGGATGCCGGTGTCGTAGTGCAGCTCGACCTTCTCTTCCGCACCGGGGCGTACCGTTACGGTCACGGGCTCCGGAGTGCCCAGGTATTCCGGTAGGGCCTGCGCCGTCACCACGTACTCCCCGGGTTCGAGGGCGATGAAGAAGCCGCCGTTACGGTCGGTCACGATCGGGACCGGCACGCCGCCGAAGGAGTGGCTCGTGATGATGATCGCGGCATCCCCGACCGGCTTGGCTTCGCATCCAGGCTGCGGCGGGTGCTGCTGCACCGGACATTGCGGGCCGGCGACCACCGTACCGCTGATGAACCCGAGCTTGTCGATGCGCTCGAATTCAGAAATGCTGAACGCCAGGCCGCCGTCCACCGCCACCGCCTCGGTATCGATGAGCGCCCGCCGGGGGTATCCCCAGGTATCGTCGTAGCTCACCTCAACGTCGATGCCCGCATCCACTGAGATCGCGATCGCCTCGAAGAGGTCGTCGATCATGACGGTGTCGGGCACCGGCCCGCTCCCATCAAGCGGCCCAATCGAGGACCAGAACTCACCACCGCGCACAGTGATCTCGAAAGGCCCGGCCCGCGCCAGCGGACATTCGCAGTGCAACTCGAACAGGTAGCGATAGTCCTGCAAGGCGGCTTGCTCCCATCGGGCTCGGGCTTGCCGCAGCGACCGCCCGTCTGCGCTCGTTGTGGTGCCCCCGCCGGGGTCATCGGCGATCGGCACATACGGCAGCACCAGGTCGATCGTCACAACGATGGTGAACGGGCCGTCAAATGGTCCACCGTCGATGGCGTCGGCTTCAACGTGGAACCAGCGGGGGTAGCCGAGCTCGGGGTCCATTCGGACGTCGACCGCGAGGATTCCCTCGTCGATCAGGTCGGCCGAGTCGGTGAACCACTCCTCCAGGTCGTCGAATGCCGTTGCGATCGATGTCGGGGTGAGCAAACTCGCGGCCGCCGCCTCGTCCAGGGGCAGGAACCGGGTCACCCTTCCGTCGCGCACCTCAACGTCGAACGTGCCGCCGTCGGGACAGGTGCAATCGGCCCGGAAGATGTAGCGGTAGGTTTCGAGCCCCTGTGCCGCCCACAAAGCTCTTGCATCCAGGAGCTGCTCCAGCGTCCTCACAATGGGCATCGCCTCGAGATCGCGGAATGTCAGGTCCACATCGGCGGTGCCATCACCGTCGAGATCGATGACCAACCGGGTGGGAAAACCGAGATCCTCGTCATACTCCACATCGACGACGGCACCGGCGCGAATCGAACGCTCGATGGTGCCGAACACGTCGTCGATGGTCGTCGCCTCGGCGGAAGACAGCGAGACGACCTCACCGCCCCTGACGGCGAGAGTCTCGGTTCCCACCGACACGGTGTAGTCGGCCGGGGCCGCCGTCCACAGCTGGCGAGCCGTCGCCAGCGCCGCCAGCTGCGCCCCGCCGTCGGGCGGAGTCGATGGGTCGGGCGCAACGGTGCCGGTGGTGGCGGTTTCGCCGCGACCACACGACGCGGCCAGCAGCGCAACGACTGCGATCGCGAGCGAAACCCGTTTCATGTGGATCAGACGCCCGCCACGGGCTGCCGAGTTCCCATCCGCTGCCGCCGTCTTCATACGGCATGATCGGGCCGGGCAGCAACCGGGTTGAGGACCTCCGTGCGCTACTCCCGCCGGAAGGCCACCCCGGCCGGGGCGGCGGCATCCATCTCGCGGGCACATCTGTGGCCCGAATAGACGGCCCGCGCGATCGGGCCCGGCGCCAGGCAGTCGCCGATGCGCTGGATATCGATCCGGTCGGCGAGCGCCCGGTACAGCTCGTCTTGGGGCGTGCGTGACGTGATCATCACAACCGTCGCGGCCTCGATCTCCCGAGTGTCCCCGGTGTGGACGCTTTGCAGCGTGGCCGCCCCCGCGCCGATCCCGGCCAGTGCCGTACCCGTTTCTAGAGTGATCCCCAACCCGAGGATCCGCGCCTGGATACGGTGCTGTTCTTCGGTGTGATTCGTCCAGGTCGAGACTTCGTTGGCGGGGGTGACCAGCGTCACATCGAGCCCGTCACCACGCAGCTTCTCGGCGATCACGCCGCCCATGTAGTAGTGGTCGTCGTCGTACACCACCACCGGCCCCGGCGGTGTGGCGCCGGCCATTATGTCGTCCGGGGTGATCACAGACGGTCCGTCCCAGCCGGGTATGGGCTCGTTGTGGGTGCGTCCCACGCCGTCGCGCCGCCACTTGGCGCCGGTGGCGACAATCACTCGATCCGCCCCGAACTGGAGGATTTGCTCCTCGTCGACGACGCTCTCCAACCAACACTCGACGTTGGACAGCTTGCCGATCTGGTTGAGGCGCCAGTCGCGCACCCGTCCCCACTGCGCCAGCCCGGGCAGCGCCGCCTCCAGGGCGACCCGTCCTCCCAACTCGCGGCGCGCCTCGGCGAGCGTGACGGCATAGCCGCGCTTGCCCAGGGCAACGACCGCCTCGAGACCGGCCGGTCCCCCACCGACGATAAGCACCGAGGAGTCCGAGCCTTTCGGCGCGATCTGCTCCGGATGCCAGCCTTTGCGCCACTCCTCCCCCATCGTCGGGTTCTGGGTGCAGCGAATCGGGGTCCCCGTCTGGTCACCGGTGTAGCAGATGTTGCATCCGATACATTCGCGGATCTCGTCTTCACGGCCCTGCGAAATCTTCTGCGGGATGAACGGGTCGGCGATCGAGGGTCGAGCCGCACCCACCAGATCAACGACGCCCTGGCGCACGAGGCGCAGCATCGTCTCGGGAGATGTGAAGCGCCCCACGCTGACGACCGGTTTGGTGGTGACGTTCTTGACCCACGACATCGTCTCTTCGAGGGCCGCCTCGGGCACAAAACGCGATGTCCCCATCTCGAACGTGTAGTCGTGGACGGTGATGTCCCACAGGTCGGGTAGCTCGGCGAGCATGGCGATCATCTCGCGGGGTTCGCTCGTGTCCTGGTCGTGATCGGGACCGCCGATACTCGCCGAAAAGCGCACCGCGATAGCGCAGGTGTCGCCGACAGCTTCCTTGGTCTCCTCGATCAACTCGCGCAGCAGTCGTGCTCGGTTCTCGAGGGAACCGCCGTACTCGTCGGTCCGCCGATTCGAGGGGAGGAGGAACTGGCGGATGAGATACCAGTGGGCCGCGTAGACGTAGACGATGTCGAAGCCGGCCTGCCGGGCTCGCCGCGCCGCTTCCAGATGCCATCGTTTCAAGTCGTGAATATCGGACTTGTCCATCGCTTGGGTCTGCACCGGATCCCAGACACCGGCCGGCATGCTCATTGGGCCGAGCGGCACCTCCCGCGAGTAGTGGTTGGCGCTGGCGGCACCGCCGTGCCACAACTCGACGCCGGCCAGGGCGCCGTGGGCATGGATGGCATCGACGGTCATGGCCAGCGCCTTCACGTCCGCGTCGTCCCATATCGAGGCCGACGGGAACGGCTCATCGTCAGAGGAAGGGTGGATCGAGCAATACTCGGTGCACACCGTCCCCCATCCGCCCTCGGCCTTGACCCCGCGCATTGCCGCCAGCGACCGGGGACGCCGGTACCCCATGCCGGTGCAGTGGGGCACCTGGTAAAAGCGGTTCGGAGCCGTCACCGGCCCAATCCGCACCGGCTCGAAAAGCACGTCGAAGCGGGGGTCGCGTGGCACCTAGTCCTCCTTGGTCATGCGTTCGTTGTGCTCAAACGCGCCGTATGCAGCCGTTTTAGGCACAACGAACGCCAAGCCGACCCGGCTAGCTCTTCGCCCTCGCATAGGCGTCCGAGTACATGTTCGTGAAGTCCCCAAGGTCCGAGAAGAACTCGAGACTGCCGTCCTGGAGCATCTCCGCCGGCGGGTAGATGCTCGGATCTTCGAGGATCTCCTCCCAGATGAACTCCTGGGACGCCATGTTGGGGCTGGCGTAGTAGGTGTAGTTCGTCAGCGTGGCACCGTTCTCGGCATCCAGCATGAAGTTGATGAAGGCCAGCGCCGTGCAGGGGTGCTCGGCCGTCGCCGGAATCGCCATGGTGTCGACCCAGGCGGCCCCACCTTCGACCGGAATCGCGTAGCCGAAGTCCTCATAGGCGTCATAGTCATCCGTCGACGCCGCGTCGTACGCCCCGAGGAAGTCGCCGTTCCAGCCCTGGGCCACCACCGTCTCGCCCTGAACGAGCAGGTCCTCGAAACCGGCCGAGATGAAGGCGGCCAGATTGGCCTTGGTGGCGGCGATCAATTCGGCGGCTTCGTTGACCTCCGCCTCGTCCGTGGTGTTCAGCGAATAGCCGAGATACTTCAAGGCGGCGCCCATCGTCTCACGCTCGTCGTCGAGGAGCGAGATCTGCCCGGCGTAATCGGCATTCATCGCCGGATCGAAGATCACACCCCACGAGACGCCTTCGCTGTCGTCGATGACGTCGTAGCTGAATCCGATCCCGGTGGTACCCCACTGGTAGGGAGCGGAGAACTCGTTCCCCGCATCGTAAGGCGGGTTGGAAAAGGCCGGGTCGATGTTGGCCATGTTGGGGATTGCAGCCTTATTGAGCTTCAGCAGCAGGCCGGCGTTCTTCATGACTGTGACCATGTAGTCCGATGGGACCACTAGGTCGTACGGAACACCGGCATCGATCTGGGCGAGCATCGCCTCGTTGGATTCGTACTCGGTGATCACGAGGTTCACGCCATATTCGGCCTCGAACGCTTCCTTGAGGTCGTCCACCTCGCCGTCCTCGGCGGCCGCACCATACGGAAGGTATTCCGTCCAGTTGTACAGGTTGAGATCGCCGTCGGTCTGACCGGCCTCACAGGCATCGGCCAGCGCCTGGGGGCCGGCGGGCGGCGGTTCCGTGGCCGGCGGCGCCGTAGTGCCCGGCGCCGCTGTCGTGGCGCCCGCGGCTGCGGTTGTTGTCGTCTCGTCTGTGGAATCGCCACACGCTGCGGCCACCAGGGCCACCGCGGCGACGAGGATCAGCATTCGTTTCATCATCTCTTCCTCCGTTATCCGCTTCGCTCTCCACGGCGCTGAAACGCCAGCGAAGCGAGAACTAGAAATATCGAGGCTGCCAGCATGAGTGTAGAGACGGCATTGATTTCCGGCGTGACCGACCGCTTGATCAGGCCGAAGACGTAGACCGGCAGGGTCGCCGAGCCGGGGCCCTGAACGAGGCTCGTGATGACGACGTCGTCGAGCGAGAGCGTCAAGGCCAAGAGGCCACCGCCGAGAACCCCGGGCATGATCAGCGGCAGCGTGATGCGGCGAAATGCCTGCCATCTGCTCGCATACAGATCGGCGGCAGCCTCCTCCATTGCCGGGTCCATGTTGGCCAACCGGGCCCGCACCACGATGGCGACGAACGAGATGTTGAAAGCAATGTGCGCCAGGATTATCGAAAGGCGCCCCAGGGTGATGTTGACCTGGGTGAACCACATCAGGAGCATGACCGCCATCGTCACGTCGGGGATGATCACCGGCAGATAGAGCACGGCGTCGAAGACTCCGCGACCGAGCCAGCGGCGGTATCGGTCGATCGCCAGAGCGGCCGCAGTACCCAGCACTGTCGAGATGACGGTCGACCACGCGGCGACCCAAAGCGAATTCCGCAGCGCGTTCATGAGTTGCTCGTTGCCGAACATCCGGTCATACCAGTGCAGGGAGAACCCGCCCCAAATCCCCACGTTGGGGCTCGCGGAGAACGAGAACACGATGACAACGAGGATCGGCAAGTAGAGGAACGCGAAGACCAGCCAGCCGTTGATCGCGAGTATGCGGTCGACCCACGGTCGGGCGGCGGCGCCTTGATTGAGGGTCACAGAGTCCTCCCCCCGCTCCGGAAGTAGAAGACGGTCACCGCCAGCATCACGATGAGGATCGCTCCCGAAATCGACGATCCAAACGGCCAGTTCCGGGCCGCGCCGAATTGGGTGACTATGTAGTTGCCGAGGAGCGTCGTCTTGGCTCCACCGAGGATGTCCGGCGTGACGTAGGCGCCCAGGCTGGGGATGAACACGAGGATCGACCCGGCGACGATTCCCGGACGCGAGAGCGGCAATGTGATTCTACGAAAGGCCGCCGCCCCCGACGCGTAGAGGTCGCGGCCCGCCTCGACGAGGCTCCAATCGAGCCGCTCGATCGCCGCGTACAGCGGGAGCACCATGAAAGGGAGGTATCCGTATAGCAACCCCAGGAACACTGCGGGCACCGTGAAGAGCAGCCGGCCCCACAGCCCGGTCATCTCACCAAATTGCGTGATGTACCCGTCGGAGTCGAGCAGCATCCGCCAGGCATACGTGCGTACGAGGAAGTTCGACCAGAACGGTATGAGAACGGCGACGAGCAGGATGTTGCGTGTGGCTTGCTTGCGGCGCGTGGCGATCCAGTAGGCAAACGGATAGCCGACGAGCAGGCACAGCGCGGTGTTGAGGACTGCCAGCCAGAAGGAGCGGAGGGCAATCGTCCGCACCAAGGGTTCAAACAGCCTCGTCCACGAGTCGATGTTCCAGCCCTCGAGCAACGGCCGGCCGGTGCGCCCCCGGCTGGCGAAGGAGAAGACGAACACGATGATCAACGGCAGCGTGAAGAAGAGCGTCAGATACAAATAGGCGGGTGCGGCGTGGAAGAAGCCCCGCCACGCGTCGCGGCGCCTGGCGCGGCGCTCCAGTTTCGGATTCACCGCCGTCTCCCGGTTGCCTTCGCGTTCGTCGAGGATCGTCATTCGGCGAGCGCCGTCGCGGATTCGGGATGGAAGTCGATGACGACACTGTCGCCCACTTCCCACCGTCGCATGCTGGGAGCGTTCTCGACACGCACGTCGAAGGACCCGACAACGCCGACGTCGACCTCGTAGAACATCGAGTCGCCGTAGAAGATCTTCCGGGCGATGGTCCCGTCGAGGGTATTGCGGTCCGGAGGTAGCTCGGAGCGGCTGGCGTAGAGGTGAATCATCTCCGGGCGCAGCGTGAGCGTCACCGCCGTACCCGCCGCGGAGCTCGTCTTCGCCCGCACGATCTGGCCCCCGGCGAGGCGCACGGCACCGGCTTCGGCTATCTCTCCGGGGAGGAAGAACATGTCGCCCACGAAACCGGCCACGAACAGGCTGACGGGAGAGCCGTATATCTCTTCCGGCGTCCCGACCTGGGCGAGCTTCCCCTCGTTCATGACGGCGATCCGATCCGACATGGTCAGGGCCTCTTCCTGATCGTG
>JBFIQU010000093.1:0-8057 GCA_041609395.1 Acidimicrobiia bacterium
CAAAACCCTTGTCGACCGACAACGTGGGGTGAAATCACCCACGAAAGGCCGGGGATCCGCACACAATCCAGAGTCCGGGGGTTGAGGTGTCTGAATTCGACCCACGCGATCAAGCGGCCTACGACGCGCTGCAGGCGAAGCTGGTGCCGCTGTGGAAATCAATCGACCACATCAACAAGGATCCCCAGACCATCGTCGTTGCACCCTCGATCGAGGTCGACGTCGAACTCAGTCCGAGCCTGCACCAGGCGTACGAGGAGCGCTTCCTGTTCCTGTTGTTCCTGCTCCGCCAGCCCCGGGCGCGGATGATCTTTCTCACCGGCCAGGCGATTCATTCCGACATCGTCGACTACTACTTCGACCTGATGCCCGGCGTCATCTCGAGCCACGCCCGGCGGCGCCTCCACCTCATCTCCCCGATGGAGGCGACCGACCGGCCGCTGGCCCGCAAGATCCTCGACCGGCCCCGGCTCGTGGAGCGGATCCGTTCGCTGATTCCCGATCCGGATCGCGCCCACCTCGTGCCGTTCATGAACACGTGGTCGGATCGGGAACTCGCGATGCGGCTCGGCATCCCCATGTACGGCACCGACCCTCGCGACGCACACCTCGGAACGAAGACGGCGGGCCGGGAGGTCTTCGCACGAGCCGGCATCCCCCACCCCCGGGGACGCGCCGGCCTGCAGTCCCGCAACGAAGTCGTCACCGCCATCGCCGACCTCGTCGCCGCCACGCCCGGACTCGAGTCGGTCGTCATCAAACACAACGAGGGAGTCAGCGGCTTCGGCAACGCCATCGTCGATGTCACAGGACTCCCGGCGGACGATCCGGCGGACGATCCGGCAGACGAGATCGACCGGCGTCTCGACCAGATCCCGATCGCCCTACCCGGCCTCACCCCCGACGAATACTTCCGCACCCTCGAGCACGAAGGGGGCGTCGTCGAGGAGATGCTGGGCGGCGACGAGATCCGCAGCCCGTCGGTCCAGCTCCGGGTCACCCCGCTGGGCCAGGTGGAGTTGCTGTCGACGCACGATCAGGTGCTGGGAGGAGAAAGCGGGCAGGTCTTCATGGGATCCCGATTTCCCGCCGACCGGGGATACGCCGCCGGGATCAGCGCGGACGCCGCCAGAGTCGGTGAGTTGCTGGCTGCCCAGGGCGTCATCGGACGCTTTGCCCTCGACTTCGTGGTCGTCCGGCGGGGCAGTGAGTGGGATCGGTACGCCATCGAGATCAACCTCCGCAAGGGCGGGACCACCCATCCCTTTCTCACTCTCCAGTTCCTCACCGACGGAAGCTACGACCCCGCAACCGGGGTGTTCACCGCCCCGTCCGGAACACCCAAGTTCTACGTCGCATCCGACCACCTCGAGGGCCCGGATCTGCATCGCCTCCTCCCCCGGGATGTCCTCGACATCGCGGTGATGAACGACCTGCACTTCGACCAGGCGCGCCAGACGGGTTCGGTATTTCACATGCTGAGCGCGTTGCCCGTGCACGGGAGGCTCGGCGTCACCAGCGTCGGCGACTCACCACACCAGGCCCAAGACAACTACGACCGTGTCGTCGACGTCTTCGGGAGCGAGATCCAGCCCGGTACCCTGGACTCGTGAAGAGGCGGCGATGAGCGGACCCATCCCCGACCGGGACAACGACTTCGTCAACGACCCCGTCGATCGCATCGAGGTCCGCGAAGGCCGTGCCACGACCGTCGGCGGCCTCGACATCGTGCGGGTGTTGCCGACGAAGGGGCGCCGCACGGTAGGAGCCTGGTGTTTCGTCGACCTGATGACCCCACCCGATGCTGCCGATCCGGACCCGATGGAGGTCGGACCCCACCCCCACATCGGTTTGGCGACCGTCACGTGGCTGTTCGCCGGCGAGGCCGAGCACTCCGACTCATTGGGAACGAAGCAGCTGATCCGCCCCGGGGAGCTCAACTTGATGACCTCCGGCCACGGTATCGCTCACGCCGAGCTCGGCCTCGGTCCCCGCTTGCTGGGCGCCCAGATGTGGGTGGCGCTGCCCGAAGCGACCCGCCACGAGGCACCGGCGTTCGAGCATCACGGCGAGCTGCCGAGCCTCGAACTGAGGGAGGGCGAGGCGAAGGTGATCCTCGGATCGCTCGGCGAGGTTACCTCGCCGGCCCGCACCGACACCGCATTGGTGGGCGCCGAGATCAGGATCCGGGACACGACGGAGATTCCCGTGGATCCGACTCACGAGCACGGGATCGTGCCCATCGACGGCACCGTCCTGGTCGCCGACGCCGTCGTCGAACCGGGGTGGCTCGGCCTGATTCCGGCAGGAGTATCCGAGCTGCGAGTCGCCGCCCGGACCGAAGCCCGGTTCCTGCTGCTGGGTGGCGAGCCGCTCGGTGAGCCGATCCAGATGTGGTGGAACTTCGTCGCCAGGACCAAGGATGAGATCACCGAAGCATGGCGAGCCTGGCAACAGCGAAATGGAGACCGGTTCGGGCCGGTCCCATCTGAGCTCTCCCCCATCGATGCTCCGGCCCCACCCTGGATCCCGAGGTCGCAGCTGTGAGCGGAGCGAGCCGGCAAGGCGACACCGACGTCCGGGAGATCACCGACCCACGACTGTCGGACGGCGATCATGAGCGGTTCGCCCACTACGTGCGCAAGGACGACATCGTCCGCAGCAACGTGGAAGGGGTGCCGGTCGTCGCACTGTGCGGCAAGAAGTGGATCCCGAACCGCGACCCGGACCGCTATCCGGTATGCCCCACGTGCAAGGAGATCAAGGCCCGGCTGTTCGGCTAGGGCTTCGCGCTCGGGGGGTGGGCCATCCCCATGTAGACGCCGCCGCGGTCGAGCTCGTCGAGCATCTGCTCGATGCGTTTCTGCCGCGTTTCTGCTCTCTTGGCGCGCGCTATCCATCCGAGGTAGTCGTTGCGCTGGTACCAGGGACGCGCGTCGTAGTCGGTTCGCAGGTTGCGGTCGGCGAGCCTCTGCGCAACATCCTTGGGCATCGGGTTCGGTTTCCGCCGGGCCATGGTCACTCCTGACGATAGGTTCTTCTGCCTGAGCCCTCGCCGTCCGATCCGTGCACACGTGCCTAACCTCGGCGCGTCCATGCCTGCCGTCGAAGTCCTCGCTCTCCGCCGTGAGTTCCGGCCGAAAGGCCGTCGGCGTCGCGACCCGATCATCGCGCTCGACGACGTCGATCTGACCGTTGCCGAAGGCGAGATTCACGGTCTCCTCGGCCCGAATGGGGCCGGCAAGACGACTCTCGTCAAGGTCCTCGCGACGGTGCTTCTGCCGACCGCCGGAACCGCACGGGTGCTGGGATTCGACGTCGTAACCGACGCCGACGAGGTGCGGCGCCGGATCGGTCTCGTTTTCGGAGGCGATCGCGGTCTCTACACCCGCCTCACCGCCCGCCGCAACCTCCACTACTGGGCGGCCCTGTACGACGTTCCGACCGGTGCCACCGCCGCCAGGGTGGACTACCTGCTGGAGCGGGTCGGCCTCACCGAACGTGCCGACGACCGCGTCGAAACGTTCTCGCGAGGGATGAAGCAGCGGCTGCACCTGGCCCGCGGCCTGATATCGGACCCGCCCGTGCTGTTCCTCGACGAACCGACCGTCGGGCTCGACCCGATCGCGTCGCTCGACTTCCGCAAGCTGGTCGTCGAGCTACGCGACGCAGGCAAGACGGTCTTCCTCACGACCCACGACATGGTCGAAGCCGAAGCGGTGTGCGACCGCGTCACGCTGATCGATCACGGCCGCATCCTCGCCACGGAACGACCGGCAACGCTCGGGTCGTGGATCTCCCGGTACGAATGGGTCGAGGCACGGGGTGTCGACGCCGCCGTCGTCGACCGGGTGCGTGCCATTCCGGGTGTTGCCGGGGTGGAGCCACGTGCCGAGGACTGGATCCGTATCCAGCCCGACGCCGATGGAGCCGCCCGCGCCGTGCTCCAGACGCTGGTCGGGGCCGGGGTGACGTCCATCCGAACCGGCTTTCCGTCGCTCGAAGAGGTCTATGTGAAGGTCATCGGCGAGCGGGGCATGGAGGTATGAGAGCCGCGGCGGCTGCCTTCCGCATGCAGCTCTCCCTGGCGTTGCGGACGCCGAACTACTGGATGGTCCAGATCAGCACCGTGCCTCAGGTGATCCTGTTTCTGTCGGTGATCGACGCGTTCGACCGTCCCGACCTCACCACCCATGCGTTGCTCGCCCCGACGCTCATCGCCATGTGGGGCACGGCGCTGTGGACCGGCGGATCGGTCGTCCGCGACGACCGCTGGGGAGGTCAGATCGAGAACCACGCGGCGGCACCCACGCCGTATGGCGTTGCGGTCGTGGCACGAGTCGCAGCCGTCGTCGTGCTGTCGATGCTGGTGGTGCCGATCACGCTGGTGACGGCACGGCTGTCGTACGGGCTCGACCTGGAGGTGCGCCATCCGGGGCTGCTCGTCGTCGTGGTGCTTCTCACCGCGGCCGCCATCACCGCAACCGGCATGATCTTCTCCTCGTTGACCATCCTGAGCCGGGCGGCGATCACCTTCCAGAGTTCGGCGTCCTATCCGCTCCTCCTTCTCGGCGGTGTGTTCGTGCCGCTCGAACTCTTCCCGGACTGGGTCCAGCCGCTCGGCCGACTCGTGTTCTTGTCGTGGAGCACCGACTTGATCCGTGATGCGGTCACCGAGGCGTCCGTTGCCGACGTGCCGGTCCGCCTGCTGGCGATCGTCGTGCTCGGCGGGATCGGATTCGTGGCCGGTCAATGGTTGGTTCGGGTGATCATGCATCGCGTCCGGGTGACCGGGGAGATATCGACGATATGACCGCCGCGCTGCGCATCGCTCGCAACTCCGCGTACGTCGGATATGCCGAGGTGCTGGCGTCGTATACGTGGAAGTCGTGGCTGTTCGGATGGTTGACGCGAGTGGCGGCGCAGATCCTCTTCTTCACCGCAATGGGTCTTCTCGTGGGCGGCGACGATCTCATCGAGTATGCGTTCATCGGCAACATCGTCGCCATGGCCGCCCTCATGCCGCTCGGCACCGGCGCCGACACTGCGTGGGAACGAGGCCTCGGAACGTTGCCGCTCCTGGTCGCCGCCCCGCGGTCGATGCTTCCCGTCTTCGCCGGCCGCTCCTCGTTCTACATCGTGCAGGGCCTGGGCGAATCGCTCGTGATCTACGCACTGCTCGCTCCGGTTCTGGGGATCTCGAAGGATTGGTGGTGGTTACCCGCCGGCGTCGCGGCGGTCGTGCTCGGTGCGTACGGTCTCGGCCTGTTCATCGCGTCGCTGGCGATCCGCAAGCCAAGGGCCGGGAACACGACCTTCAACCTCGTCTTCTACACCGCCGTCGCCATCGGGGGTGTGAACGTTCCGACTGCCGTGTTCCCCGGATGGGTTCAGAGTCTCGCCGATGTCCTGCCCCTCCACCACGGTCTGCTGGGTCTTCGTGCCTTGCTCGACGGCGATGCTGGGATGGAGGCGTTCCGGCAGCTCGGCATCGAGGTCGTGGTCGGCACCTTTTGGTTCGTCCTTGCGCTGGCCGGGTTTCGCTGGTTCGCCGAAGGCGGACGCCGCGACGGTTCGATCGATCTCGTCGAGTGAAGCCCCGAGAAAAGGGTCACCCCCGACCGACTCGTGCCGATAAGACCGTGTGGAAACGCTCGCGGGTGCCGTGCCGGCGCCTTTGCCACCGAACGAAATCGAACGTCTCGCCGAGCTGGAGAGCTACGAGATCCTCGACACGCTGCCCGAGGAGGCGTACGAGGCAATCACCTTTCTGGCGTCCCAGATCTGCGAAGCTCCCATCGCTCTCATCAGCCTCGTCGACGAGAACAGACAGTGGTTCAAGTCGCGGGTCGGGCTCGAGGCAACCGAAACGCCGCGGGACCTCGCGTTCTGTGCGCATGCGATCCTCGAACCCGACGACGTTCTCATCGTCGAAGACGCCACCAACGATGCCAGGTTCGCCACCAACCCGCTGGTCGTCCACGATCCCTCCATTCGTTTCTATGCAGGCGCGCCCCTGGTGACCGGCCGCGGCAACGCGCTCGGGACCCTCTGCGTGATCGGCCGCGAACCGCGGAAACTGACGTTCGACCAGGAGCGTGCGCTGCGGTCCCTGGCAGTGCAGGTGATGTCCCTCCTCGAGCTGCGCTGGACCGTCGATGAACTCCACGGCCGCCAGACACAACTCGAAGAGGTGATGCGCCAGCGTGAAGCCCTCATCGCCGCCGTCTCCCACGAGATCCGCACGCCGCTCACGGCGGTCGTCGGATACGTCGACATGCTCGTCGAATTGGGGCCCAGCCTCTCCCAGGAGGAGCGTCACGAGATGCTGGATCAGGTCGGCCGCCAGGCATCGGACGTCCAACACCTCATCGAGGACCTCCTCGTCGCCGCCCGTGCCGAGGCGGGCTCCCTCGACGTCACCACCGAGCCCGTCGAACTCGCCGATGTCGTCAAACACGTGCTCGAAAGTCTCGATCGCGACCAGGCGAACTCGGTCTCGGTTGCCGTCGAAGCCGGGACCGTGATCGGCGACGGCGCCCGCATTCGCCAGATCGTCCGCAACCTGCTGACGAACGCATTCCGCTACGGGGGACCCGAGGTACGAGTCGAGACCACCTGTCACGCGACGTCTGCCTCCATCGCAGTGCGGGACAATGGCGACGGGGTTCCCGAGGCCGAGGTCGAGACCATTTTCGAGCCCTACGGCCGCGCCTCGAATGCCCGGCCGGTAGCGGGATCGGTCGGGCTCGGATTGTCGATCTCGCGCGAACTGGCACACCGCATGGGAGGGAGCCTCGAGTACCGCCGCGCCAACGGAGTGTCGACGTTCGAACTCTCACTGCCCCTGCTGCGATCGGCCTGATCGCAGGAAACGTTTCTCGCTTTTCGAGCATCTAATCGGCATCGCGCCGGACATGGCGCCGAATGGAGTGAAACGTGAGTCGCTGGAACCTCTTCGTATGGCTTCTTGCCCCCGGCGCCGTCATCGTCGCGACGGTCGCTGCCTATCTGGCGTGGAACCGATCGCGACGCTGGTTTGCCGTTGCGGGCATGGCCGGAGCTGCTCTCGGCATCTACGTGGTGGTGCAATCGTGGAGCCCCAACACTGAGTCGTTCGAGGACCTGGCGCTGGTGCTGGCCTGGATGTTCTTCGTCGCCCCGCTCGCCTGCCTCGCCGTCATCGGCGCCATCCTGCCGCGCCCCGGGACACCGACCCCATCCGTGCCTCCGCGCGAGCCTTCGCTGAACGGCTGAGCCGGTTGACATAGGCGCGATAACCTCGCGCCATGACGCAGACGCTGCCGTGGCAGTGGTATTCGGACCCTGACGTTCTGGCCCGAGAGCAGGCCTTGCTCTTCAGCTCGAGCTGGCATTACGTCGGTCACCGCGGTGATCTCCCCGGCGGGGGCGGGTATTTCCCGACCAGGGTTGCGGCAGTTCCGATCGTCGTCACCAAGCGCCCCTCCGGCGAGCTAGCGGCTCTCGTCAACGTCTGCCGGCATCGCGGCGCAGTTGTCTGCACCGCAGCGGGAAGCCGGGACGGCCTGGTGTGTCCGTACCACGCCTGGCGCTACGACCTCGATGGACGGCTGCTGTCGGCGCCTCGTTCGGACCGGGAGACCGGATTCGATCCCGCCGATCACGCCCTCGAGCGCGTTTCCATCGCAAGCTGGGGACCGTTCTTGTTCGTGAATCTGGATCCGGGAGCGCCCACCTTCGAAGAGGTGCTCGCCGACCTGCCCGACCGGATCGCCGATGTCGGTGTTGTCGTCGACGATCTCGTGTTCCATTCGCGCTCGACCAGCGAGCCGCGGGCAAACTGGAAGGTCATCATCGAGAACTTCCTCGAGTGCTACCACTGCCGGGTGGCGCATCCGGACTTCGCCAAGACGATCGCAACCGATCCCGATGATTTCGGCCTGGTCACTGCGCCCACCTATTCGAGCCAGTACGGTCCGGTGCGGGCAGAAGCCCCGGTTGCCGGGTTCGACCCGCATGGACCGATCGGTCGTTCGCAGTTTCACGTGCTGTATCCGAATACGGTGTTCAACATC
>JBFIQU010000094.1:0-7993 GCA_041609395.1 Acidimicrobiia bacterium
CGACCGTTCATTGCGTCCCGAGACGCTCATGATGGGCTACGGCTACCACCCCGAATGGTCGGAGGGAGCCCTCAAGAGCCCGATCTACCAGACATCGACGTTCGTGTTCCGATCCGCCGCCGAGGGCAAGCGGTTCTTCGCCCTTGCCAACGGACTCGTCGATCCCGAACCGGGGGAACAACCCGGTCTCATCTACAGCCGGCTCAACAACCCCGACCTCGAGATTCTCGAGGACCGGCTGACGGTCTGGGACGACGCCGACGCCGCCCTCGTGTTCTCCAGCGGCATGGCCGCGATCGCAACCACGTTGCTGGCTCACCTCCGCCCCGGTGACGTGCTGCTGCACAGCTCGCCGTTGTACGGCGGAACCGATCACGTGATCCGCGACATCCTTCCGGAATTCGGGGTGACACCGGTCGAGTTCATCGCCTCCGATCCGATCGCCGATGTCGAGGCGGCACTCGATGCCGTGGGAGCAGACCTGCGGATGATCCTGATCGAGACCCCGGCGAATCCGACCAACGACCTCTTCGATATCGAGGCGCTGGCGCGTCTCGCGCAACGCCGCGCGGTCGGAGAGCGACGACCATTGGTCGCCGTCGACAACACGTTCCTCGGACCGATGTGGCAGCACCCACTGGCCCACGGTGCCGATCTCGTCCTGTACTCGGCGACGAAATACATCGGCGGCCACAGCGATCTCATCGCCGGCGCCTGTGTCGGCACCGCCGATGCCGTGGCGCCGGTTGCTGCGATGCGGACGTACCTGGGGACGATGGCGGCGCCGCTGACCGGATGGCTCTTGATGCGAAGCCTGGAGACGCTGCACCTTCGCATGGAGCGCCAGTCCCAGAACGCCCGCCGGGTGGCCGACTTCCTGGCGTCGCATCCCAAGGTGAAGCGGGTGAGATATCTGGGCCTGCTGGAGCCGAACGATCCGGACTACGAGATCTACAAGCGCCAGTGTCTGGGTCCGGGGGCGATGGTGTCGTTCAACGTCGACGGCGGCGAAGACGAGGCGTTCCGGTTTCTCGATGCACTGCAGCACATCAAGCTGGCGGTGAGCCTCGGCGGCACGGAGTCACTCGCCGAGCATCCGGCGACGATGACCCATGCCGGCGTATGCGACGCGGCGAAGCAGCGGTCGGGGGTGACCGCGTCGCTGGTGAGGCTCTCCATCGGCGTCGAGCATCCCGACGACCTCATCGCAGACCTGGCACGAGCCCTCGACGCAGTCTGAACAAGATGTGTGGTCGGCACGACCACCGACGGGCCTATTCGTAGTCGTAGGCAAGATGCCCGCCAGAGGCCTGAGGGGCGGGCGTCGGCATGTCGGATGCGACCATCGCGATCACGTCCTGCGGTGTGCCGGCAGGAGCGAGGACGTCGCCGCCGATGTTGGTAACACCGTTGTTCTCGACTCGTACTGTTCGGGTTGCCAGCGCCGGCGTAGCCAGCGCCATCAACAGCATCAAAGCCAGGAGCAGCATCAGCGCCCGTCTCATTGCGACACCTCCTTCCTTTCTCGATAGACCTGTCGTCACGCCGGAATCGTCTCCCCTCGCGGTGAACGGCGGGTGCATGTGCACTCAATGCCGGCTCAACGGCAAGGCGCTGTGACGAACCGACCGGCACAACCAGAAGCCGGGCACCCCTGCGGATGCCCGGCCTCTGGTGGGGTACCGGGGTCGGGTCGCTACACGACCTCGGGGATCACGCCGAGCTGATGGAGGAGACCGATGCAATCCCACTCGTCAGTGCAGGCTCAACGCCCGGTCGGTGGCCGGCGATGGCGTTACGGGTGGTGAGGAGCTCCGGTGGAGGCGGAACCCCGATCTCGTCCCGGAAGAAGGACGCGGCGTCATGGAAGACCCGCAGGGCTTCCGCCCGGCGGCCGCTGGCCGCCAGGGCCTGAACTCGCATGGTCCAGAATCGCTCGCGTTCGGGGTACTCGGAGGTCAAGCTTCCGAGCAATCCGACGACGTCGGCGGCGTACCCCTCTGCGATCTCCGACTCGATCGAGAGCTCGATCGCCTGCATGCGAAGGTCTTCGATCCGCCGGATCTCGGCCGCCGCGAAATCGTCGTAGAGGAAGTCCGCATAGGGAGGCCCGCGCCACAGCTCCAGGCCTGACTCCAGCACGTTCCCCGCTTCCCGGTACGCCGCGCGGTCGATGAGGTCCTCCGCGGTGAGGACCGCCTCCTCCATCCGATACGCATCGAGGGCGCGAGTGGGCAACTCCAGCCGGTAGCCGGGGCCGTACGTCGTGATGGTGAGATCGGCGCAGCCGTTGAGGCGCTTGCGAAGATCCGAAACGTAGACGTGGACCGCGTGGCGGGCCGACGGTGGGGACCGATCGCCCCAGATCTCGTCGATGATGCGATCGACCGTGACCAGCTCACCGGCGTGCATCAGGAGGAGGGCGAAGACCGCCCGCTGTCGGGGTGGGCCGAGGGGAACCGTCTCGCCATCGGCCCCGACAACCTCGACCATACCCAATACCCGGCACTCCATGGCTCGGCTCCTTTCGGGCCGGCTCCGAGGGGACCGCAGTTTGGATCGCGTCGGTTGTTCTTGCTCCTTCATTGAGCATGGGGGTCGCCTCGGTGCGCTAGGGACTTTCGGCGCTATGACGGAGCGTTGCGTGCGAGCACACCGGGTAGGGTCCGCCCGTGGACAGGGTCGGACTGATCGACGTTGCGCACTGGATGCCGGAGCGATGGATGACGGCGGCCGAGATCGGGCATGCCGCCGGAATCCCGGAGGATGTGATCCGCGACCGGTTCGGACTCGACGGCAAGCACATCGCCGGTCCCGACGACCACGTCTCGACCATGAGCATTGCCGCCGCAGAGCGGCTGCTCGAGCGCACGGGCTGCGCCCCCGGTGAGATCGACGTCGTGTGCTACTTCGGGTCGATCTGGCGCGACTACGACGTTTGGTCGTGTGCCCCTGCGATCCAGCACGCGATCGGAGCAGCGAATGCCTGGGCGTTCGAGATGTCGTACGTGTCGTGCGGTACACCGGTGGCGATGAAGGTGCTGCGCGACGTGCTCCGCAGCGACCCCTCCGTCCGCACGGTTCTGGCCGTCGCCGCCTGCCGGGAGTCGCATCTCCTCGACTACACGAACCGCAGATCGCGATTCATGTTCAACTTCGCGGACGGCGCTGCGGCGATGCTGCTGCAACGCGGCGACGGCGGCCACGAGGTGTTGGAGTCGGCGATCATCAGCGACGGATCGTTCGCCGACGCGGTGGCGGTCTACGGCGGCGGGAGCCGTCACCCCGCAAGCCTGCAGACGGTCGGCGAGGGTATGCACTTCCTCGATGTTCGCGATCCGGGTGCGATGAAAGAGCGGCTCGACCCGATCTCCGGGGCGCGGTTCGTCGACGTCGCGAGGCGAGCCTGTGAGAAGTCGGGAATCGCACCGGAAGACCTGGCGCTGGTGGCGCCGATCCACTTCAAGCGTTCGTTCCACGAGTGGATCATGAGCGAGTTGGGACTGCCGCCGGAACGTGGTGTGTACCTGCGCCGCCACGGCCATATGTCCGGAATCGATCCGCTCGTCGGCATCGACCTGCGGCGTGCGGACCTCAGCCCGGGTGATCACGTTCTGCTGCTGGCCGCCGGAACCGGCTACTCGTGGGCGGCCAGCGTCGTGCGCTGGTAGATCAGGAGCCGGTGACGGGACCGTCTGCGTTCATGGCCGTCTGCCAGTCATCCACCGAGAGCTCCTCGGCCTCTTCCACCAGCATCACCGGGATCCCGTCTTCGATGCGGTAGCGGTAGCGCTGCTCGGCATCCGTCGATACGAGGGTGTCGCCCACGACCTTCAACGGGGCGTGGCTGATCGGGCACACGAGGATCTCCATGAGAACCGGATCTAGGTTGGCCATCACATCAAGTAAAGCAGGGAGGCGGGCATGGACCGAACGGCTATCGGGTGGATCGGGACCGGTGTGATGGGGTCGTCGATGTGCCGCCATCTCCTGGACGCCGGTCACGTGGTCACCCTTACGACCAGGACCCGGGAGAAGGCGGCTTCGTTGGTCGACGCGGGCGCCCGATGGGCGGAGACGCCGGCCGAGGTCGCGGCGTCGGCCGACGTCACGTTCAGCATCGTGGGGTACCCGAGCGACGTCAGGGAGGTTGCCCTCGGCGCCGGCGGGGTTCTTGCCGGTGCCAGGGCCGGCAGCGTCTACGTCGACATGACAACCTCGGAGCCTTCTCTCGCCGTCGACATGGAGGCCGCCGGAGCGGAGCGGGGGATCGCAGTGCTCGACGCACCGGTGTCCGGAGGCGATGTCGGCGCGCGCAACGGCACCCTGTCGATCATGGTCGGTGGTGATGCCGATGCCTTCGCCAGGGTCTATCCCCTGTTGCAGACGCTGGGATCGACCATCGTTCTCCAGGGTCCGGCCGGGGCCGGGCAGCACACCAAGATGGTGAATCAGATCCTGATCGCTTCGGGCATGATCGGTGTCGCCGAGGCGTTTGTGTACGGTGCCCGCGCCGGGCTCGACCTGGACTCGGTGCTCGAATCCGTCGGCGGAGGAGCGGCAGGATCGTGGTCGCTGTCCAATTACGGGCCCCGCATGCTGGCCGGGGACATGGAGCCGGGGTTCTACGTCGAACACTTCGTCAAGGACATGGGTATTGCCGCGGCCGAAGCTGCGTCGATGGGGGTCGCCACCCCCGGCCTGGAGCTGGCGCTACGGCTCTACGGCGAGCTGAGTGTGGCCGGGGGCGGGCGGGCCGGCACGCAGGCCCTCGTTCGAGCGCTGGCGGAGATGTCCGGTGCCGACTGGGACGAGCTTCGGCGTCAGAGCCCCAGCTGATCTGCCATCGCGTCCGCCAGCCGCTGCGCATCCCGCCGGGCCGCCGTCTCGACGTCCCGCAGGTCGCCGGTCGGTTCATGGCGAACATCCGCGTAGATCTTGAGTTTGGGTTCGGTGCCGGAGGGCCGGACGAGGATGCGGGCGTCGTCTTCCAGTTCGAGCGCCACCAGGTTCGTGTTCGGCATCCAGGCGGGGCGCTCTTCCTCGCCAGAGGCATAGTCGGTCACCCTGCGGACCGCGTTGCCCCCGACGGCGGTGGGAAGGTCGGCCCGGAGGCGGCGCATCGCGGCAGCGATCTCCTCGGCCCCTTCCGTGCCAGGGCGTACTGCGGAGTGCTGGGCCGAGGCGAACACGCCGAACCGACGGTAGAGGTCGTCGAGACGGTCACGCACTGTTGCTCCCGAGTGCCCGGCGTGGGCGGCCAGGTCGCAGAAAGCGAGCGCCGCAGCGATGCCGTCCTTGTCGCGCACGACCCGGCCCACCGAATACCCCAGCGCTTCTTCGAAGCCCAGGACGAACCGGCCGGCTCCCCGTGCCTCCAGTTCCAGGCCCGCTGCCGCGATCCACTTGAACCCGGTCAGAGTCTCCTCCCAGTGTGCCCCGTAGGCGGCCGCGACGGGTCCGATGCCCGGAGTCGACACAACGCTGGTGATGATCAACGGGCTCGGGTCCGGCTTGGCGTGAGGCAGCAGGTAGTCGGCCAGGAGCAGTCCAATCTGATTGCCGGACAGCAGCGACCATCCACCCGGTCCCGGTAGCGCGACCGCGAGCCGGTCTGCGTCCGGGTCGTTCGCGATGACCAGGTCGGCATGTCGCTGCGTGGCGTGGGCGATCGCAAGGTCGAGTGCGCCCGGCTCCTCGGGGTTGGGGAAGTCGACGGTCGGGAAGTCCCCGTCGGGCTCGCCCTGTTCGGGCACCGTGAAGATCTCGTATCCGAAGTGGCGGAGGGTCGCTTCGACGTACGATCCGCCGACGCCGTGGAGCGGGGTGTAGACGATCGACAGCGACTGGTCTCGATCCACAACGGGACGCGTTGCGGCGACCGCGTCGAGGTAGGCCTCGAAGATCCCGTCGGGCACCGGGGAGATCAGCTCGGACGCACCGTCGAAACCGTGCTCGATGCGGTCGACCTTCACGGCCGGTGGTCCGGCGGCGATGGCGTCGGCGATGTGACGGTCGACGGGCGGCACGATCTGGGCGTGGTTGGCGGCGTAGACCTTGTAGCCGTTGTACTCCGGAGGATTGTGGCTCGCCGTGATCACCACTGCCGCGGTGGCGCCGAGAACGCTGGTTGCGAAACCCACGATGGGCGTCGGTACCACGTCCGGGAAGTAACGAACCGGGATACCGGCCGCGGCCAGCACGCCGGCCGTGTCTTCCGCAAAGCGGCGGCTGTTGCGCCTGCCGTCGAATCCAACGAGGACCGGTCCTGCAGCGAGATCGGCCGAGACGAGGTAATCGGCCAAACCCTTGGTCGTACGAATCACCACCGCCCGATTCATGCGGGCGCTACCCGCCTCCATCACGCCCCGGATACCCGCGGTCCCGAACTCCAGTATTCCGGCCATGCGCTCGGCCAGCTCGTCGTGGCGGCGCGCTGCCAGCAGCGTCTCTAGTTCGGCGCGGTCGGCAGGCTCGGGATCGCCGTCGATCCAGTCGCGAGTGGTGGCCTCGAGTTCGGTGGTTGCAGCATCGTCAGGCATGCCGGCGAGCTTATCGGTGCGCTACCGCGGATGTGATCTCGCCCGGGCACGGATAGGCTGACCGCCGCTGTATCGAGGAGCGCGCGGTGGACGAGTTCCTGCAAGGCCTGCCGAAGGCGGAACTCCATCTTCATATCGAGGGAACGCTCGAACCGGAGCTGATGTTCGAACTGGCGTCCCGCAACGGAGTCACGGTGCCGTTCGCCACCGTCGACGAAGTTCGGGCTGCATACGAGTTCACCGACCTCCAGTCGTTTCTCGACATCTACTACGCAGCCTGTTCCGTGCTCGTGACGGAACAGGACTTCTACGACCTGACCGCGGCGTACCTGGACCGGGCGATGGATCAGGGAGTGCGCCACGCCGAGATCTTCTTCGACCCCCAGACCCATACCGACCGGGGTATCCCGTTCCCGACCGTCGTGAGCGGCATCACCCGTGCCCTGGACGATCACCGCGATCGGGTGTCGAGCCTTCTCATCATGTGTTTTCTACGTCATCTGTCCGCCGAATCCGCCATGGCCACCCTCGCCGCATCGCTCCCGTTCCGGGAGAGGATTGCCGCCGTCGGGCTCGACTCGGGCGAGCGCGGAAACTCGCCGGTGAAATTCGCTGCGGTGTTCGACCGTGCCCGGTCTGAGGGGTATCGGGTCGTCGCCCATGCCGGGGAGGAGGGACCGGCCGACTACGTCATTCAGGCACTCGATCTCCTCGGGGCCGAGCGGATCGACCACGGTGTTCGTGCCCTCGACGACGATCGCCTCGTCGCCCGGCTGGCTCGAGAGCGAATCCCGTTGACCATGTGCCCGCTCTCCAACGTGAAACTCAGGGTGTTCGACCGTCTCGAAGACCACAACCTTGCCGAGTTCCTGCGGCGCGACGTGGTGGTGACGGTGAATTCGGACGATCCCGCGTACTTCGGGGGCTACGTCGGCGACAACTATGTCGCAGTGCGGGCTGCTCTCGATCTCTCCCGGGACGAGATGATCCGGCTGGCTCGCAACTCGTTTCAGGCCGCCTTTCTCGACGATGCCGCCCGTCGCAGCTATCTCGGCGAGCTCGATGCCTACGTCGCGGCTCACGGCTGACCGGCAGACCGGCACGGCCGTTCGCCCCTAGCGCGGCAACGACCGCGATGGCCACGCTGCCTGCGGCGAGCCAAGGAGGAGTTTGACGGCGACCACACCCGGCCTGGTGTGCGCGCACCATCACCTCTATTCCACGCTGGCGCGCGGAATGCCGGCGCCGCCGCGGACGCCACGCACCTTTGGCGAGATTCTCGAGCTCATCTGGTGGCGGCTCGACGCCGCGCTGGATCTCGACATGATCGAATGGTCCGCCAAATTGGGTGCGCTGGAGGCTCTCGAGCGGGGAACCACGGCGATCGTCGACCACCACGAGTCGCCGAACGCAATCGGCGGCAGCCTCAGCGTCATCGCCGCCGCATGCGC
>JBFIQU010000095.1:0-7978 GCA_041609395.1 Acidimicrobiia bacterium
CCGGTGATGGTCACGGTCCCGTCCCCGGGTGCCGTCGCCTCGTAGAACGGCGGCGCCTCGCCGGTGACCGTGATCGACGACGCGAGTTCGAGGTCGGGGAGGAGGAAGCGAAGAGCCGCCTCGGCTTGAAAACGCTTCCCCTCGGTCGCCGCACCGCCGGAGATGCTCATCCCGGCCGCTCCGATATCGAGCCGGCCGTCGCCGAGGATGGTGAGCACCCCGATCGCACGCGGCACCGCCTGCAGCCACGGGGCTGGAGACAGGGCTGGATCCACCTGCAGTGACGAGTCGAGGAACGGACCGTAGATGAGGTCGGCGACGGTGGTGACGGCAGCCGCTGTGGCTTCATCCGGAACGGCGCCCGCCAGGGCGAGGCGACCGTCGCTCAGCGTGGCGGTGATCCGCGCTCCCGGCCCGGTGGGCGGCACACTCGTCGTGGTGGTCGCCACCGTAGGCGGGGGCGTCGTGGAGGTTGCGGCGGGAACCGTGGTCGAGGTCGTGGTCGAGGTCGGGGGCGGCACCGTGGTCGTGACCGGGGCCGTCGTCGTTGCCGGGAGTGCCGTCGTGGTGGTGCTCAACGGTTCGCCCGCGGCGACGAGGACGAGGTCGACGCGCCGGACCCCGTCGAGCCGGTCGATGATCGCCACCGCCTCCGCCACTCCGGTGGTACCGCTCACGCGAGCGTCGCGACCATCGATGTCGACCTGCACTCCGTCGAGCCCGGCGGCGGTGAGGGCGGCCTCGGCCCTGGCCTGCAGACTGCGTTCCCCGTCGTCGACCGCCCAGATCGTTCCGATGAGCAGGAGAACCAGCCATGCGACGGCGGAAGCCCCCAGCAGCACTCGTCGCGTTCGATCGGTCACTGGCTGATACCTCCCCCAGAAGCCGCCAGCGTAGCGGTCAGCCCGCAGTCGCCGCCCAGTACAACTCGAGGACGCGTGCCACCACCTCGTCGATCGAACTCGTTCCGGTATCGATCACATCGGCATCGGGGGCTACCCGCAGCGGAGACGCGGTCCGGCTCGAATCGATGCGGTCCCGGCGGCGCAATTCCTCCTCGACGCGGTCGACCGACTTGCCGGCCGCCTCCCGGTCTCCGGCCCGCCGCTGAGCCCGGACGTCCGGAGGGGCGTCGAGAAACACCTTGACCTCGGCGCCGGGGAAGACCACCGTGCCGATGTCACGCCCCTCGACGACGGCATCTGCCTCGAGCCAGGCTTGCTGGGCTGCGACGATGACGCGACGCACCTCGGGGATGGCGGCGACGACGCTCACTGCCGCGGTCACGGCTTCCGACCTGATGTCGCCGGTGACGTCGCGATCGCCGACGTACATGGCCCCGTCGTCATAGCGAAGGTCGAGCGAGGCGACGAGTTCCGTCACGGCAGCCTCGTCGCCGGGCTCGAGACCTTCCTCCAGAACCGCCAGCGTGGCGGCGCGATAGAACGCTCCGGTATCGAGGTACTCGAAGCCGAGAATCTCGGCGACCCTGCGGGCCACCGTACTCTTGCCCACTCCCCCGGGGCCGTCTATCGCGATGACCACACGCTCTCCATAGCGTCGAAGAATCCGGGCCACGATACGGCAGCAGCCTCGGCCCCGGACACCGTGACCGGCTCCTCGGTCACCGTGGCGGCCACGCCGGCCGCCATGGCGATGCGATGATCGCCGGCGGCATCGATCCGGCCGCCCCGCAGCTTCCCGCCGATCACGACGAAACCATCCCCGGTCGCCTCGGCGGTTCCGCCGAGGCTGCGGATCATCCCCACCGTCGTGGCGATGCGATCGCTCTCTTTGGTCCGGAGCTCGCCCGCATCGGCGACATGGGTCTCACCTTCGGCGGCAGCCGCCAGCACCCCGACGAGCGGCAGTTCGTCGAGGGCGCGCACCGCCAGCGGGCCGGAGACCTTGACCTCGCCCAGCAGCCCTCCGGTGACGGTCACGTCGCCGACCGGATCGCCGTGGATCTCGCCGGTGACCTGCACCTCGACCCCGGCCCCGAAGCCTCGCAGCACGTCCAGGAAGCCGGTACGCCCCGGATTCAGGCTCACTCCCCTGGTCTGTACCGACGCCCCCCGGACCAGCGCCGCCGCCGCCCACAGATAGGCCGCCGAGGACGGGTCGCCGGGCACGTGGTACTCGGCGACCGGGATCGGTCCGGGCTCGACGACGAACGCCGTGTCCGACGCATACAGGCCGAGCCCGAAATGCCGCAGCCAGCGCTCGGTGTGGTCGCGAAAGCCGGCCGGAGAGTCGATCTTCGAGGAGCCGGCGGCCTGCACGGCGGCGAGCTCGAAAGCCGACCGCACCTGCGCCGACGCCAGGTCGATGGCGACCGGCGCTCCCCGCAAGGCCCCACCACAGCGCACCGACACGGGCGGCGTTCCACCGGCCGCGACGTTCACCTCGGCGCCGAGCGCTTCGAGAGGCGCCACCAGGCGCCGCATCGGCCGCCGGTTGAGCGACGCGTCACCCGTCAACGTCGTGATCTCCGAACCTGCCGCCATGACGCCCGCCAGCAGCCGCAGGGTGGTTCCCGAGTTGCCGCAGTCGATGGGATGGTCGGGCGGACGCAACCCGCGGCTCGACACCCGCTCTCCCTCGAAGCGGGCACCCAGCGCGGTGAGGGCCGACCGGGTCGATGCGATGTCGGCCCCGGGACCGAGGCCGCGCACGATGCTGGGGCGGCGGTGCGTCGACAAGGCGGCGAAGATGAGCGCCCGGTGCGACAGCGACTTGTCGCCCGGAACAGATCCGGTCCAGCGGAACGGCGGACCGTCGCGAAACAGCGTGGCAGAACTCATTGCGGCGGCATTGAAGCAGGCCCGGCGGCGCCGTACAGGCTGCGCACCTCGTCGAGCGTCAGGGTCCGCCAGGTGCCGGGTCGCAGGGTGCGATCGCGGACCGGCCCGATCGCGATGCGGACGAGGGACCGGACGGGGTGGCCGATGGCATCGAACATCCGGCGCACTTCACGTTTGCGACCCTCCCCCATGACGATTTCGACCAGGGCTTCGTTCCCGGTCGCATCCAGGCTCCGCACCGACAGCGCCGCCGCCGGACCGTCCTCGAGTTCGACGCCGTGCTGCAGGCGGCGCAGAGCTGCGGTCTCGGGACGTCCCTCCACCCGGACGACGTACGTCTTCGTGATGCCGTACCGCGGGTGCGTGACCAGGTTGGCGAGATCACCGTCGTTCGTCAGCAGCAACAAGCCTTCGCTGTCCGCGTCGAGACGGCCCACCGGATAGACCCGGGGCCGAGCCGGCACCAGATCGACCACTGCCGCACGGCCGTGCGGATCGTCGGCGGTACTGATCACGCCCGCCGGCTTGTACAGCAGGTAGTAGACGAGGTCCGGCCGGACCGGAAGGGGAACCCCGTCGACTTCGACCCGGGCGGTGGCGGGGTCGACCTTCTGCCCGAGGTGGGCGGGGCTGCCGTCGACCGTGACCCGGCCCGCTTTGACGAGATCCTCGGCACCGCGCCGGGAGGCGAGGCCGGAGTGCGCGATCAGCTTCTGCAGCCGCTCTATGACGCCTCCGGTCGGAACGGGCGCTCCAGGGCTTCGACCACGTCCTTGGGGGGTACGTGGTCGGCGAGCGGCGGCAGCTCGTCGAGCGACGCCACCCCGAGCTTCTCCTCGAACAACGTCGTGGTCCCGTACAGGATCGCCTGGCCCGGTCCGGGTGCGAATCCGATCTCTTCGACGAGGCCGCGCCGCTCCAGCGTTTGCAGAGCGCGTTCGGAATCGACGCCGCGGATCTCAGCGACCTGGTTGCGGGTCACCGGCTGCCGATAGGCCACGACCGCCAGCGTCTCCAGAGCAGCCTTCGAGAGTCGAGTCGCCGTGGCCGACGCCGCGAACTTCTCGAGATAGGGCCGCGCCACCGGATTCGTATACAGGCGCCATCCCCCGCCGACCTCGCGCAGCACGATGCCCCGACCCTCCAGCTGGCCGGCCAGCGCCGCCAGCTCGGCGGCGACGTCGTCTTTGGGAATCTCCAGCAGCTCCGCCAGTTCCTCGACGGGGATCGGTGACTCCGCAACGAACAGGATCGCCTCCAGCAGTAGCGAGGTGTTCACTCATTGCTCCATTCGCTCACGAACTCGGTGCGGGCGCCGTCCGGCCGGTGCCGGATCTGGATGGGTGCATCCCGTTCGCCCTGCGTCACCTCGAGCAAGCCCCATCGGGTCAGCTCGAGCAACGCGAGGAAGTAGGCGGCGACTTCGATGCGCCGGGTGCAGTGACCCACGATGGCATCGAAGTCGGTGGTGACTGCGTCGGCGACCCGGCGCCGGATGTCGTCGATCGCCAGGTCGACGGAGGGCAGATCGAGGTCGAGATGTTCGAGTTCGGGTCGTTCCGGCACCCGGGAGAACACCCTGTGCGCCAGCTGTGCCAGCTCGACAGCACCGATGGGGAGTTGCACCTCCGGTGGTGCGGGCCGGATGTCGGGATCGAGACCTGCGACCCGGGCGACGAACCGATCGCCGGAGTCGAACCGGTGCGACAGCACCGCGGCCACGTCCTTGAACGTCAAGCACGCCAGGAGTCTCGCCAGCAAGCGGTCGCGTTCCTCCGCGAGCGCCAGCTCCTCGTCGAGATCGATCTCCGTGTCGTCCGGAAGCAATCTCCGCGCTTTGAGCTGGATGAGCGTCGCTGCGATGAGGAGGAATTCGCTCGTCACGTCGAGGTCCAGCTCCTGCATGGCTTCCAGGTAGGCGAGATACTCGGCGACGAGGCTCGCCAGGCTCAGCTCCGTGATCTCCACCTGATGTGAGGTGATGAGCTGCAGCAGCAGGTCCAGCGGTCCTTCGAAGACCGCCGTCTTCACTTCGTACGTCATCGGAACCGCAGTGTATGTGCGAACGGTGGCTTCACGCGGTATCCGCCGCCTGGAGGAGCTCCCAATCCGCCGGATCGATGGTCGGCGGACACCTCGAGTGGTGATGGCGGGCGAACTCGACGACGACAGGCTCGGCCCCCGTCGCCTCCAGCTCGTCGGCGGCGATCGACCCGTGGTCCCGGTATGCCGCCAGCCTGCCCGGCGCAACACCCACCGACCCGAGAACGGCGGCCACCACGCGGCCCGCAACACCGAGCCGGACGTGGCGCTTGCCGACGTCGTGGAGCAACGCCGCTCGGGCCAGGTCGCGCCGCCCCGGCATCCTGCGAAGGACGACGTGGGCGCCGGCGAGCCCGTGTCGCTGGTCGGCGGTGGGCTGGGCCCAGAAGATGGCTCGCTCGGAAGGACGCAACAGCCCTTCGACTTCCGCCTGGTCGCGAGGAGTCAGCGGACGCGCCGTCACGACGGAGAAGAACCGTTGAACGAGGTGCCTCAAGAAGCTTTCTTGGACTTGCAGTCCACGCACCAGCGGGACGCCGGGCGCGCTTCGAGCCGGGCCGCCGAAATCGCGTCGCCGCAGTTCTCGCAGATGCCGTATTTGCCCGCATCGAACCGGGCCAGCGCGGCGTCGACGTCGTCGAGCATCGTCTTCAACGAATCCACCAAGCCGAGCCGCTCGGTTCGCTCCGCCGTGGCGGCGGCGGCGTCGGCAAACCCGTCGCCGTAGTCGACGTCGGACCGGAGGTCACCGGTCTCGGTCGCGCCGAGCTCGTCGAGCTGGTGAACCAGCTTCTCTCGCTCGGCAACGAGTTCGCTGCGGATGCTCTCGGCGTCGAATGTCGTACTCATTGGCTCCGTGGATGAGATGCAACGTAGATCTCGTACAGGTGTTGGGGGGAAACCCGGGTATAGACCTGTGTTGTGCTCATCGTAGCGTGTCCGAGCAATTCCTGAACGGTTCTCAGGTCGGCACCGCCTTCGACCATGTGGGTCGCTGCACTGTGGCGCAGCACGTGTGGCGATATGCGATCGTCGGGGATACCGCTCCGCCGGGCGTGTTTGCGAACGATCAGCCACGCTCCCTGCCGGGTCAGACGGCCGCCGCGCCGGTTCAGGAACAGGGCGTCGCTCCGCCGCTTCCCGGTCTGCAGCGACGGCCGGTCCGCGATGGCGGCGTCGAGCGCGGCAACCGCATGGCGGCCGATTGGAACGAGGCGCTGCTTGGAGCCCTTTCCGGTCACGATGACCGTCGCCGTTTCCAGATCGACGTCGAGGACATCGAGGCCGACGGCTTCGGTGACCCTGGACCCGGTGGCGTACAGGAATTCGAGCAAGGCAAGATCGCGCCGCCCCGGCACCGTCGAGCGGTCGGGGCTCTGCAGCAGACGTTCGATCTCGTCGATCTCGAGCGCCTTGGGCAGCGGCCGGGGGCGCCGCGGCGAGTCCACGAGCACCGTCGGGTCTTCTGCGGCGAACCCCTCGGCGACCAGAAACCGATGGAGGCCCCGCACCGACGCCAGCTTGCGAGCCACCGTCGTGTCCTTCCGCCCCCGGCGGCGCAGCGATGCAACCCATGCCGACACCTGGTCGGGATGGGGCCACTCGCCGTGCAGAAAGGTGGCGTACTGGTCGAGATCGCGTCGATAGGCGGCGACGGTATTGGCCGCCAGACCACGCTCGGCCCGCAGCGCAACCAGGAACTCGTCGATGCCTGCGGCCAGATCCATCACGGAGCCGCCAGCAGCAGGGCCATGATCGTCTTGGCATCGTCGATCTCGCCGGATCGGACCATTGCCAGGGCTTCGGTCAGCGGCAGTCGCACGACGTCGGCGTGGGCCTCCTCGTCGTCGACCGGCCGGGTGGCGACCGGGTGCAGGCCCTCAGCCCGAAAGAGAAGGGTGTATTCGTCGGTGTATCCCGGTGAGTTGTAGAACGACGCCAGCGGAGTGACCGTGCCGGGCCGGTAACCGATCTCCTCTTCGCACTCGCGGGCCGCAGTCTCCTCCGGCGCTTCGCCGTCGACGTCGCGGGTACCTGCGGGGATCTCGAGAACGGCGCCACCGGCCGGTGCCCGGTACTGGCGGATGAGGATGACGTCGTCGCCGAGCATGGGGAGAACCGCGACCGAGCCGGGGTGGCGGATCACGTCTCGTGCGAACTCCCCGCCTTCCGGTCCCCGCACGGTGACTCGCTCCAGGTCGAATACGTACCAGCTGAACAGGGTCTCGGTGGATTCGATGAAGAAGCCCGGATCGGGCTCCATCGTCAGGACCGCTCGACGACCGATCCCTCGACGGCCGGCTCTTCGGCGGCCGGTGCGGCGTCGTGCCGGCGGCGGCGTTGCAAGGCGGCGGCGAGGAAACCGGCGAACAGAGGATGCGGGTCGTCGGGCCGGGACTTGAACTCCGGATGGAATTGGGTGGCGATGAAGAACGGGTGGGACGGCAACTCGATGATCTCTACGAGATTCCCGTCCGGGGAGAGCCCGGACAGCCGAAGTCCGGCGCCGCTGAGATCTTTGCGGTAGCGGTTGTTGACCTCCCAGCGATGGCGGTGGCGTTCGTACACCACCTCCTCGCGGTACAGGCTGCGGGCCAGCGAGCCCTCCTCGAGCCGGGCCGCATAGAGCCCGAGACGCATCGTGCCACCCAGGTCGGTGACGCCTTGTTGGGCATCCATCAGGTCGATCACCGCATGTGCCGTCGTGGGATCGAACTCGGAAGAATTCGCCTCGCTCAGTCCCAACACGCTGCGGGAAAACTCGATGACGGCACACTGCAGGCCCAGACAGAGCCCCAGGAACGGAATCCCCTCTTCGCGGGCGTAGCGAATGGCCTGGACCTTGCCTTCGATGCCCCGCACGCCGAAGCCGCCGGGAACGAGGATGGCGTCGACGCCCTCGAGGTACGAAGGCGCCAGCAGCCCGTCGACGTCGTCGCTCGGGATCCACCGGATGTCGACCCTGACGTCGTTTGCCAGCGCACCATGCCGCACGGCCTCGACGACGGAGAGATAGGCGTCGGGAAGATCGACGTACTTGCCCACGATCCCCACTGTGACCGACTCGTCGGCTCGCTCCATGCGCTCGACCATGCGGGCCCACGCTTCGAGATCGGGAGCCGGTGTCTCCA
>JBFIQU010000096.1:0-7863 GCA_041609395.1 Acidimicrobiia bacterium
CTCCTCGACAGTCACGCCTCCTTGGAAGGCGCGCTGGATCTCGGCTTGACCTTCGAATGACCGGCCGATCAGTCGATCTTCGTCAGACCACACGATACGACCCGACATGTCCCATACCTTGACGCGGACCGTGTCGCCTCCAAGGAGACGAAACCGAGTTAGACGATCGAACGCAGCGAAGTCGGCGTTCGGGTCGAGCGACTCGGGTGCGGCCTCCCACACCGCCGTCATCGACCGGCGCAATTCGTCCACCTTGGCATCAATCAGATGGGATCGCACGGCCGCAGGAATGAGAAAGCCGAGCGAAACGGCGACGACTGCAGACAGCAGAACGCCGGCGAACGCGAAACGCCCGAGCCGTCCGATCTCTTCCCAGAGCGTCGAGACGGCGTAGCGCCCTGTACCACCGCTCATGGAGTGAGCCTGACCGCAACGCGGCCTGTCCTCCAGGGCCATTGGTCCCGCCCGACGCCGCAGGGATGGGAGGTACGAAGGGGTCCGAAAGGCCCTCCGAACGAGGTGGGGCCACGAGGGTGCGATTCGACCGGCGGCCCTGCCGAGCCTCGCCCTCCGCTCATACGCTGCGAGCAATCGAGAAAGGAGTCGAAGATGCGCAAGTCTGCTCTCGTCTTCGCCGTGCTGATGGCGCTGGTGGTGACGGGGTGTACCGGCGATTCCGGCGCTGAACCGGGCGATGTGACTTTTGACGTCGAGGCGATCGAAGTCAAGGGAGCCACGGACGGCATCGCAGCCCCTGATGTGGACCCAGGGACGCTGTCCGCGGGATACCGCTATTCCCCTCCCGGTGAGTACGACGCCGACAACCCGGCCAAATGGCAGGTGTCGACATACATGTTCGCGCCCGGCGCGATGACGGCCGTTGAAGGCGACAATGTCACACTCCGCTTTTTCGGAGTCAACGGCGACGAACACGTCATGTTCGTCCAGGCACCGGACGGCTCCAGGGTCGGAGACACCGCCACGCTCAACCGGGGTCGGGAAATCACCGTCGACTTCACGGCGGATCAACTCGGGCATTACAAGATCATTTGCCTGACTCATGCACCGACAATGACGGCCGATCTGATGGTGGTCAGCGGCTGATCTCAGCATCAACGGCGGGCGACGTGCGGGGCCGTGGCTTCATCCACGGCCCCACCTCGTCGTAGCGTTCGCCGAGCCAGACCACAGGCGGCAACCCCCAGGACGGCGGGTGGAGCGATACCGGCCGGGGCCACGGATGATCGCTCGCGCCAACCACCGCACCGTTGCATTCCTCAACGGCGACGGCAGGTTCGGCGTCGCCTCGAGGCCAGTGCCCGCGGCGTACCGAGCACCACGACGCCGAAGCCGCCTCGCACTGCCGAGGCCGAGGCAGGATTCAGTACCCTCCCCTTGCCCACCACGCCCTCGTAGCTCAGGGGATAGAGCACCGGTTTCCTAAACCGGGTGTCGGAGGTTCGAGTCCTCCCGGGGGCACCCCGAACGCGCCTGCGCCCCCGTTCCACAGCGGCACGCATGTTCTGCCGTACACTGAGCGGCCGGTCATGCGCATCGCCGCCCGCTTCTCCCTGCTCCTCCTGATCGTCATCCCGACGATGGTTTCGGGATGGGCGAACGCCGCCGAGCCGCCGATCACCGTCTACCAGCCCGGCGGTATCACCGACGAGGTACTGGCGGCAACGGCTGCGGCGGCCGGGGAAGCCGGAGGCGTATGGACGCCGATCCACGACGGAACGCTCGAACTGACGGCGGTCTACCGGGGTGACACAGCCATCCAGCAAGCCCGGCCCGGATACCGCTACCCGATGTCTACCCGGGCGCTCGATGCCGCCGCGGCACGAGCACTCCTCGGACCCGACATCGCCGCCGCGCTCGAAGCCGGGACGGTGGTCTTCGGTGCCACCTCGGCTGCGCTGCGCGGCGCAGACGTCGGCGACAGCATCGAATTCATCGGATGGGACCGGGCGGCCCACAGGTTCGACATCGGGCTCATCGTGCCCGACGAGCGCATCTGGTGGGCGGAGTTGGTGTTCTCGACCGAGGCGGCGGCGACCTTCGGGTTCGAGCGAATCGGCAGCCTGCGGGTCTGGGATCACGGGGTTCGGGACACCTTCGAGATCGGCCTCCATCGGCTCGCCCCGGACGCTCCGATACGGGTGACGACTGCCGACGATCCACGCAACCCGGACTGGGTGCTCCCCACCGTCCTCATCAAGCACCAGTTCGGCGAGTACTCGTATCGCCCTCGCTCCGGCACCGACTCCGTGACGATGGAAGACGCGTGGTACGACGCCAACATCGTGTTGGTCGACGCGCCGGTGGTCGGCAGATTCCGCTGCCACCGGCTTCTCGAGCCGCTCCTCGTCGGCGCCTTCAAGGAAATCGAAGCCGCCGGACTGGACGGCCTCATCAGCCGGAGCAACTTCCAGCGTGCCGGGGGCTGTTACAACCCCCGGCGCATACGCGGCGGCGACAAAGGCGGATCGATGTCACGGCATGCCTGGGGCGCCGCCATCGACTTCAACACCCACCGCAACCCCTACGGCGGTCCGGCCAACATGGATCCCCAAATCGTGGAGATCTTCCGCCGCTGGGGTTTTGCGTGGGGCGGCGGATGGATCTTCACCGACGGCGGGCACTTCGAGTGGATTCAGCCGCCCCTCCAGGGTCCGCCGCGGTGGGCTCCGGCGGCCTAGTGCCCCTCGATCGCCCGCTGCTCGTGCGACTCGTCGGTGTCGCCGGGGTCCTGTGCATCTCATGGGCCGCCATCTTCGTCCGGCTCGCCGACGTCGAGCCCGCCACGGCTTCGTTCTTCAGAACCCTGTACGCCCTCCCGGTGGTCTTCATCATCTGGCTCGCCGTCCGCCACCGCGACCATCGCAGCCGCCGATCCCGCGCCGTCGCCTACGTCTCGGGGCTCTTCCTCGCCGTCGACCTCACCTTGTGGCACCACGCCATCGACCTCATCGGCGCCGGCCTGGCTACGGTGCTCGCCAACACCCAGGTCATCTTCGTTGCCGCCCTCGCCTGGTTGATATGGAAGGAGCGGCCGACAGCAACAGCACGATGGGCCGTGCCCCTCATCCTCGGCGGAGTCGGCCTGCTCTCAGGACTCGGCCGCGACGACGCCTACGGCGACGACCCCATCGCCGGAGCTGCGATCGGGCTCATCACCGGACTTGCGTACGCCGTCTTTCTGCTCGTCTTTCGTGCCTCGAACCGCACCTCCCTGGCGCCGACGCCCGGGCCCGTCCTCGACGCCACCGCCGGGGCTGCGACCGGCGCACTCGCCATCGGCCTGGTCCAGAGCGGGCTCCTCGACGTGTCCTTCGGGCTGCAACCGCAGTGGCCGGCTCACGGCTGGCTGGTGCTCCTCGCCCTCGTCGCCCAGACGGCCGGATGGATGTTGATCGCCGTCGCCCTGCCCCGCCTTCCCGCCCTCGAGACCTCAGCCCTCCTCCTCATTCAGCCTGTCGGTGCCCTCATCTGGGCCCGCATGCTGTTCGACGAATCCCTCGGCATGGCCCAGGCCATCGGTGTCATCGTCATCCTCGGCGGAGTGCTGGTCGGCTCGGTCGGGGGATTCGTCGAACCGACCCGAACTTCCGAGATGCCGGCCCAGCAGCCGGTCTAGGCTGCCGGGGCCGAGCAGGGAGGCACGTGGCCGACAGCAGGTGGTGGAAGGAAGCCGTCTTCTACGAGGTCCCGGTCTACGCCTTCTTCGACGCCAACGGCGACGGGATCGGGGATTTCGCCGGTCTGACCACCAAGCTCGACTACCTGTCGTGGCTGGGCGTCGACTGCCTCTGGATCCTCCCCTTCTACGAGTCGCCCCGTCGCGACGGCGGCTACGACGTGAGCGACTTCCGCAAAGTGCTGAGCGACTTCGGCACCGTCGACGACGTGCGCCGCTTCCTCGCCGCAGCCCACGAACGCGGGCTGCGCGTCATCGCCGACATGGTCGTCAACCACACCTCGGACCAGCATCCGTGGTTCCTGGAGGCGCGCCGCCCCGACTCCCCCAGGCGGGACTGGTACGTCTGGAGCGACGACCCTACGAAGTACCCCGAGGCCCGCGTCATCTTCGTCGACACCCACGACTCCAACTGGACGTGGGACGAGGAAGCCGGCGCCTACTACTGGCACCGGTTCTTCTGGCACCAACCCGATCTCAACTTCGACAACCCCGACGTCCGCGATGCGATGACCGACGTCGTGCGGTTCTGGCTGACCGCCGGCTTCGACGGGCTGCGCCTCGATGCGGTGCCGTACCTCTTCGAACGCGAAGGAACCAACGGCGAGAACCTTCCGGAAACCCATGCGTACCTGAAGGAACTCCGCTCCATGGTCGACGCCGAGTTCGACGACAAGATCCTTCTGGCCGAAGCCAACCAATGGCCCGACGACGTCGTGCCCTACTTCGGCGACGGAGACGAATGCCACATGGCGTTCCACTTTCCGGTGATGCCCCGGCTCTACATGGCCGTAGCCCGGGGCGAGGCAGCACCGATCGTCGACATCCTCGAACGCACCCCGGCCATTCCCGAAGCCGCCCAGTGGGGGATCTTCCTTCGCAACCACGACGAACTAACGCTCGAGATGGTGAGCGACGAGGAACGAGCCTTCATGTACGCCACCTACGCGCCCGACCCCGCCATGCGCAAGAACGTCGGAATCCGGCGGCGCCTGGCGCCACTGCTCGACAACGACCGGCGCAAGATCGAACTGCTCCACGGCCTGCTGCTGTCCCTACCCGGCAGCCCGATCCTGTACTACGGCGACGAGATCGGGATGGGCGACTTCTACACACTCGAGGACCGCGACGGGGTGCGGACCCCGATGCAATGGGAAGCCGGCCCCGGCGCCGGCTTCTCCGCAGCGGACCCGGTGACGTATTACCTGCCGCTCGTCCCCACCCCCGGGTACACCCCGGCGGACGTCAACGTCGCCGCTCAAGAGAGCGAGCCCGGTTCACTTCTGCACTGGGTTCGCAGTCTGCTGGCCATACGCCGCCAGCACCCGGTGTTCGGAACCGGGACCTTCGAGCCGGTGGACTCCCGCAACCCGGCGCTCCTGGCGTTCCATCGCCGGGATGGGCTGGCCGATGTGCTGGTTCTGGCCAACATGGGGGCGACTCCAGTCGAGGTCGACGTCGCCGAATCCGGGGAGTGGCACGACTTGTGGTCGGGACGAGACGTCGTGCCGGCGGCGCTCACGCTGAGCCCGTACGCATTCCACTGGCTACGCCCGGCGTGACACCCAGGCTCAGCCGGACGTCGAGAGGAGCGCACTCCTCAGCTGTGATTCGGTGGGACGCCCGGCCAGGCCCGCATCGGTTCGGTACACGCGGCACGACAGCCCGATCGGCGCCGCCTCGTCGAGGAACGGGTCGCGACCGTCGAGCAGCACGGTGGGCGAGCCCCGGAAGCCCAACTGCTCCGCCGACTCGTGGGTTGCCACGTTCACGAGTTCCACCTCGGCCCGGAGATCCAGTTCGGCCACCAGGTCACGCACCATGTCGGCGGTGGCACGCCAGTTGGGGCAGTCGTCGAAATACAGCAACCGGATCTCCATGTGCGCATCAACAAGCAATCGCCACACCCCATTCCCGAGGAGGGGAACACCCGTGAGCGCCCCCTGGTGGCAGCGCGGTGTCGTCTATCAGGTGTACCCGCGCAGCTTTCAGGACACGACGGGCAACGGGATCGGCGACCTCCCCGGGATCACCCGGCGACTTCCCTACCTCGCCGGGACGCTCGGAGTCGATGCGGTGTGGATATCGCCTTTCTACCCATCCCCCATGGACGACTTCGGCTACGACGTCGCCGACTACACCGACGTGGATCCCCTGTTCGGATCTCTCGAGGATCTCGACGAGCTCGTCGCCGCCGCCCACGGCCTCGGGCTCCGGGTGATCATCGACTGGGTCCCCAATCACTCCTCCGACCGCCATCCGTGGTTCATCGAATCGCGATCGTCGCAAGACAACGCCAGGCGCGACTGGTACGTGTGGCGCGACGCGAAACCTGACGGTTCTCCCCCCAACAACTGGCTATCCGTGTTCGGCGGACCGGCGTGGGAATGGGACGAGACGACCGGCCAGTACTACCTCCACTCGTTCCTGCCCTCACAACCGGACCTCAACTGGCGCAACCCCGGTGTCGAGGCGGCGATGTTCGACACCCTCCGGTTCTGGCTCGATCGCGGCATCGACGGCATCCGGATCGACGTCGCCCACTTCATCATGAAAGACCCCGACGAACGCGACAACCCGCCGGCCCCGCCTCAGCCCGACCGTATGTTCAAGGATCACGGCGAGTACGAAGCGCAAGTCCACCTCCACGACAAGGGCCACCCCGACGTCCACGCCGTGTTCCGTCGCCTGCGGACGTTGCTGGACTCCTACGAGGGCGAACGCTTCGCCGTAGGCGAGATCCACATCTTCGACTGGGACGAGTGGGCCGCGTACTACGGCAACGGCGACGAGCTGCACATGCCCTACAACTTCTCACTCATCTTCGCTCCGTGGGCGGCCGCCGAGTTCCGACGCCGCATCACCGACCTCGAACGCGCCCTTCCCGCACATGCCTGGCCCAACTACGTCCTGGGCAACCACGACGAGATCCGGCTCATCGCCCGCTACGGCGCAGACGCGGCCCGGGCCGCGGCCGTGCTCTTGCTGACCCTCCGTGGAACCCCGACCCTCTACTACGGAGATGAGCTGGGGCTACCCCAGTCGGAGATCGACCCGCACCGCCAGCAAGATCCTTGGGGACGCCGGGTGCCGGGCCAAGGACGGGACGGGTGCCGCACCCCGATGCAGTGGACACCGGAACCGGGACGCGGTTTCACCGCTCCCGACACGGCACCGTGGCTGCCGACGACACCAGCCGGAGACGGGTACGACGTCGCCACCCAACTCGACGATCCCACCTCGATCCTCAACCTCTATCGGGAGCTGCTCGTGCTGCGCCGCCGCCATCCAGAGCTCCACTCCGGGTCGTTCGTGGCCCTGGACGGACAACCTGAAGGAGTCCTCGGCTACCACCGCCACGCCGCCGGGTCCACGGTCCGGGTCTACGTGAACTTCGGACCCGAGGCTCGGGCCGTACGCGGCGGGCGAGTCCTGCTGAGCAGCTACCTGGACCGCTCCGGCAGCGAGCCCGATCTCGAACTTCGCCCTCACGAGGCAGTCGTCCTCGTCCCCGACTGAAGTCCTTGACTCGATCCATCCCACCCCATACCGTCCCCACCAACCTCCCGGGGAGACCATGGTCCCGATCCTCTTCCGTGCCGGTCCGCTGGCCGTGTCGACCCACGAGTTCTTCATCGGAATCGGAGTTGCGGTCGCCGCTGTCGTGTTCGTCTCCGAAGCTCGCCGCCGCGACGAACTCGACGATCGGATGTTGTGGATCCTGGTCGGAACCCTGATCGGCGGTGCCGTCTTCGCAAAGCTCTCCACCGCATGGCGCTATATCCAGGCCGATCCCGACCCGTCGCTCATCGGCCTATGGCTCCACGGGGGACGCAGCATCCTCGGCGGCCTGGCCGGGGCTTACCTCGGAGCGGAACTGACCAAGCGGGCCGTCGGCTACCGGCTGAGTACCGGGGATTTGTTCGCTCCGGCGGTCGCGGCCGGCATGGCCATCGGCCGCGTCGGGTGCTTCCTCACCGAGCAGGTCGGCACTGCCACGACGCTGCCGTGGGGCATCAGCGTCGGTTCCACCGTCGCGTCGCGCATCCCCATGTGCCCCGGATGTGAGGCCGGGACCGCGATGCATCCCTCGTTTCTGTACGAGATCGCCTTCCATGCCGCCATGTTCGTGATGTTGTGGAGGCGCCGGGATCGATGGGAGGTAC
>JBFIQU010000097.1:0-7855 GCA_041609395.1 Acidimicrobiia bacterium
GGTTCCTGCGGACGAAGCTTCCATTTGGAGTTGGGGTCGGAGTTGGAGTTGGGGTCGGGGTCGGAGTCGGGGTCGGGGTCGGGGTCGGGGTCGGGGTCGGGGTCGGGGTTAGGGTCGGGGGACGCCTCAACCACTCGAACGCAGTGACTCACAGCGACGAGCTGTCGGCTTCGTAGCTCAAGAGCGGGCCGATGATCCCTCTACCATCGTTGACGCGAAATGTTCTCCATCACGCCCTCCGAGCTGCTCTTCATTGCCGTAGTCGCACTCATCGTGTTCGGTCCGGCGCGCCTCATCGAGATGTCACGGCGGGCGGGGAAGGTCGCCGGCACGCTGCGAAGGATGTCGGAGGATCTGCGCACCGGCCTCGAAGCGGAAATCGACGAGGTCGCCGGCCCTTTCCGCGAACTCAAGACGGATCTCGCCGCCACCGGCAAGCAGCTGGTCGAGACCGCCGAGGGTGAGCTGCGCTGGATCGATACCGGTGAAACCGGCGGCGCGACGCCGGCTGTGGAGCCCGGCCCGGCGTCACCGTCCGATGCCTCGCCGAGCGACCCGGAAGCACCGTCGTGACCGACAGCGCCCGGCTGTCGCTGCTGCAGCATCTGGAAGAACTCCGCAGCCGGCTGGTCAAGGTCGCCGTCGCCGTCACCGTCGGCGCCATCGCTGCGTTCATCTTCCGGAACGCGATCTTCGACGTGCTCGTACAACCCTGGGAAGACGTCGCCGGCGAACGCAACCTCGTCTTCTTCCGTCCCACCGAGGGTTTCTCCTTGTTCATGCGGCTGTCGCTGTTCGGCGGGCTGGTCCTGGCGAGCCCCGTAGTGCTCTGGCAGATATGGGCCTTCGTCGCACCGGGCCTCACCCGGCGTGAGAAGAAGAACATCATCCCCGCCGTCGTCGTGCTGGCCCTCCTGTTCTTCGCCGGACTGGCCTTCGGGTACTGGTCGCTGGAACGGGGGCTCGAGTTCCTCCTCGAATTCGGCGAGGAACGCCTCGACCCGACGATCGGCGGCCAGTTCTACTTCTCGTTTGCCATGCGGTTTCTTCTCGTTTTCGCCCTGGCGTTCGAGTTCCCCGTGTTTCTGTTCGCGCTGGCCATGGCCGGCGTTGTGACGACGAAGCAACTGCGCGCCGGGAGGCGGTGGGCCATCATGATCATCGTCGTGGTCGGGGCCGTGGTGACACCGAGCGGTGATCCGCTCACGCTGACGCTGCTGTCGATACCGCTCTACCTGTTGTACGAGCTGACGCTGCTCGTGGTCTGGCTGCTGAAGCGCCGCTCGTGAGCCTCGACTCGTTCTTCGCCGATCTGCCGTTCCGTCCCGACGCATTCCAGGTCGAGGCGGCGCAGTCGGTCGCCGCCGGGCGCTCGGTCGTCGTGACGGCGCCCACGGGTGCCGGGAAGACGCTCGTCGCCGAGGCTGCGGTTCACGTCGCCATGCAGCAGGGCACGCGTGCGTTCTACACCACTCCGTTGAAGGCGCTCTCCAACCAGAAGTTCGGTGATTTTCGTGTCGCGTACGGACCGGATCGAGTCGGCCTCCTCACCGGTGACAACTCGATCAACGGAGATGCTCCGGTGGTGGTCATGACCACCGAGGTGCTGCGCAACATGATCTACGCCGGGTCGGGCGACCTCCGCAACCTGGGCGTCGTGGTTCTCGACGAGGTCCACTACCTGCAGGACCGCTTTCGTGGGATGGTGTGGGAGGAGATCATCATCCATCTCGAGGCAGGGATCCCGATCGTCGCCCTCTCGGCGACGGTGTCGAACGCCGAGGAGTTTGCGGGTTGGATCCGAGCCCGCCGCGGCCCGACCGACCTGGTGATCGAGCGCCACCGCCCGGTTCCGCTGGAAAGCCTCTACATGGTGAAAGACCGTTCCCGTCGCGAACCGTTGGTGGTGGCGCCGGTGTTCGGCGCCAAGGAAACCAAGCCGAACCCGCTGCTGGCGCGCCTGTTCCGCAAGAGCGGCAGCGGTCGCGGCAACCGGTTTGCGACACCGCGGAGATACGAACTTGCCGAATACCTCGACGCCGAGGGGCTCTTGCCTGCGATCTACTTCATCTTCTCGAGGCGGGGCTGTGACGCCGCCGTCGAGCAGGTCGCCGGATCGGGGGTGCGGCTCACGACTCCGGACGAGGCCGCGGCGATCCGGGCGTACGCCAGAGAACGAACCTCCCACATCTCCGACACCGACCTGGCGGTCCTCGGCTTCGGACGCTGGCTGTCCTGGCTCGAAGCCGGGATCGCGGCGCACCATGCCGGCAAGATCCCCGCATTCAAGGAGGCAGTCGAAGGACTGTTCGCCGCCGGGCTGGTCAAGCTGGTCTTCGCCACGGAGACTCTGTCGCTCGGAATCAACATGCCCGCCCGCACGGTGGTACTCGAGAACCTCAGCAAGTTCACCGGGGAGTCGCATGAGCTTCTCCAGCCCGGCGACTACACCCAGCTGACGGGTCGAGCCGGACGACGAGGGATCGACACCAGGGGAACTGCCGTGGTGCTCTATTCACGCTGGGTGCCGTTCGAGCGCGTCGCCGCGGTCGCCGGCGCAGGGAGCCATCCGCTGGAATCGAGCTTCCGCCCCAACTACAACATGGCGGTCAATCTCATCGCCAACTACGACCGTGCCGAGGCGACCCGGCTGCTCACCGCCTCGTTCGGCCAGTTTCGGGCCGAAGCCCGGGCAGAGCAGCTCGAGGCCGACATCGCAGCCCTCGAGGCCGATCTCGCCGTGCTGCGCGGCAACGCCGAATGCGAACGCGGGGATGTCTGGGAGTACCTCCGTGGCTCGGGTGGCAGTGCCGCCTCGTCCCATGGCACGGTCATGCGTTCCTTCGCCCGGGAACTGGGTCCGGGCGACGTGCTGGAAGAGGAGCGGGACGGCGGGTGGCACCGGGCGGTGATGCTGGCGCGCGGACTCGGGTCCAACCCGCGCCTCCTCCTGCTCGGCTCCGACGGACGTCTGCGCCGGATCGCTCCCGGTGACCTCGACGCTTCGACCGTGCGTATCGGCACGCTCGTGCTTCCCGAGCCATTTCGGCCCCGTGAGACCCGATACCAGCGTTCCGTCCTGCGCGAGCTGCGGTCGTTCGAGCCTACGGGCGATCCCGTGCCGGCCTACGGTGGAGACACGGTCGTGGACCACGGCGTGGGCGGTTGTCCAGACCTCGATGATCACCGGCGCTGGGCACGGCGCGTCCACCGCGGTGAACGGCGCCTGGAGCGGCTGCGGTCGCGTCGTGCCGGCCTCGGCAACGACCTGGTCGCCCGCTTCGACGGAATCGTGGGTCTGCTGACCGAGTGGGGGTACGTCGCCGATTGGTCGTTGACCGCCAAGGGCGAACACCTCCGCTTCGTCTACAACGAACTCGATCTGCTGGTCGCGGAGGCGATCGAGACCGGGTTGCTCGACGGTCTCGACCCTGCAGCGCTGGCCGCCCTCGCGTCCGTCTTCGTCTACGAGCCGCGGCTCGGGGCCGAAGAAGGAGGGTGGCCGACGTCGCTGCTCGCGGAGCGCGCCAAAGCGGTTTGGGAGCTCGCCGAGCAGTTGGCCGCCGACGAGGGTCGGCTGCACGTCGCCGAGACCCGACCGCCCGAATTCGGATTCGTCGAAGCCGCCTACTACTGGGCGGCGGGGATCGAGCTGGAAGATGTGATCGGCGACGACGAAGGCCGAGCCGGCGATTTCGTGAGGACGTGCCGCCAGATCATCGACCTGGTGCGGCAGATCAGGGACGGGTACCCGGCGCTGCGTTCGGTCGCTGCTGCCGCGGCCGATGCCGTCGATCGCGGCGTCGTCGCCGCCGGAGGGATCGAATGAGCTGGTTGTGCGTCGTGAATCCCAGTGCCGGGGGCGGGCGCGAGCGCAACCTGCCGTCACGAGTGGACCGGGTTCTGCGGGAGCACGGGATATCTGCCGACCTGGTTGTGACCGAGAGTGCCGGCCATCTGCGGACCACGGTCACCGAAGCGGCCCGATCCGGCCGCACCGATTTCATTGCCGTCGGCGGGGACGGAACCGTGAACCTCGTCGTCGACTCCCTCATGCACGAGGTGGGCGAGTCGATGGCGCCCCGCGTCGGCATTCTGCCGGCGGGAACCGGGTGCGACCTCATTCGCACGTTCGGCATTCCCCAGACGCTCGAAGGCGCCGCCCCGCACCTCACGGGGGACACGGACTACGTCATCGACGTCGGGTTCATCGACGGTGCATTCGGTCGGCGGTACTTCGCCAATGTCGCCGAGGCCGGACTCGGCGCGGCCGTGGTAGCCGCCGCCGACCGCTACCCGAGGCGCCTGGGTGCCGCCCGGTACAAGCTGGCGATCTGGCCAACGCTGGTGCGGTTTCCGCCGGCCGACATCGTGTTGACGACCGAGCGCCGCACCTACGAAGGGCAGGCGATCATGGTGGTGTTCGCCAATGCGCAGTTCTTCGGCGGCGGGATGAACATCGCTCCCAAAGCCACCCTCGTCGACGGAGCCCTCGACTGTCAGGTGTTCAGCGGCCCCAAGCGGCTGGCGGTGACCCTGCAGCCACGGATCCAGCGCGGAACCCATCTCGGTCACACCGCCGTCACGAGGATGCGCGCCGGCAGCTTCCGTCTCGACGTGCGAGACGACTGGCCGGTCGAAGTCGACGGCGAGTATGTCGGCACTGGGCCGTTCCACGGCGGCGTGGTCCCGGGCGCTCTGCGAATCAAGATCTAGCCGAACGGCCCTGGTCGCGGTCACCAGGTGCGCGCATCGTTGCGCCAGCGGCGTCGATATACTCCCGCCGCCGCTTGCAGGAGAGACATGGCGAAGAAGAAGTTGGACGAATCGGACGTCGCCGTCGAGGACTCGACCGAGGACGACGAGTGGGAAGACGACGACTTCGATGTCGAGGATGAGGAACTCGGTGCCGAAATCGACGACGAGATCGAGGCCGACATCGACGAAGACCTCGACGAAGACCTCGACGAGGATCTCGACGAGGACGACGACGATGAGCCCGACGACGACGACGAGGAGACCGAGGCTCTCGACGAACTCGAGGCCGAGGAGCTCGAGATGCTCACCGACGACGAGGCGTCGGAGGTGCTGGCCGTCGATGAGGCAGCACAGATGCGGGCGCTGCGTCGCGAGGAAATCGCACTCAACCGCGATCCGGAAGAAGTCGGCTCCGACGAATTCGTCTGTCAATCCTGCTTCCTCGTGAAACGGACCAGTCAGCTGGCAGATAAGCGAAAGAAGATCTGCCGCGATTGTGCGGCCTGACGTCGTCGCCGTCGTCCCCACGTACAACGAAGCGAACACGATCGCCCACGTGGTGTCGGCGTTGCGCAGCAGCGGGTACACGGTGCTCGTCGTCGACGACGGATCTCCCGACGGCACCGGCGCCATCGTCGAGTCGCTTGCCGCGTCCGATCCAGAGGTTCGCATCATGCACCGCACCACCAAAGCCGGGCTCGGTGCCGCCTATGCGGCGGCATTGCCGGAGGCCCTGCACCTCGATCCGGACGCGGTGGTGACGATCGACGCCGATCTCTCGCACGACCCGGCCGCGGCGGCCGGGTTGGTCGCCGCACTCAGCGGCGGCGCCGGGCTCGCCATCGGCAGCCGTTACGTCCCTGGCGGCGCGACACCGGGATGGAGCCGGCGGCGCCGTGCCCTTTCGAGATGGGGCAACCGGTATGCGGCGTTCATCCTGCGCAGCCGTATCCACGACCTCACGAGCGGGTTCCGGGCGTGGAGGCCGGAGGCCTTGCGTCGCGTGCTCGAGGCACCGGTCGAGGCAAGCGGCTACGCCTTCCAGATCGAGACTGCGGCACGCGCCGAGGCGCAGGGCGTCGCGGTGCGCGAGATCCCCATCACGTTTCGGGACCGGACGGCGGGGGACTCGAAGATGTCGATTCGCGTCGTGGTCGAGGCCCTGTGGCTGGTGACCCGCTGGGGGCTCGGGGGGCGCCGCCGACTACGCTGAACGCCCATGGAACCTGCCGTGAGCGCGCGCTGGGCTGGAAGCGACGACATCCCTGAGCTCGTCCGCCTGTACCGCGAGTTCGAGGCGGAACAGCTCGATCTGAAGCGTATCTGGTCGGCGGCCGACGGTTTGCCGGAGCCGGTCGAGACGGCCCTCAAGGAGCTACTCGACGATCCTGCGGTCGTCGTCGCGATCGGCGAGATCGAAGGGTGTGGATTCGGGTTCGCAGTCGGGCGGGAGACCGCACTGCAACCGCAGGCCGGCGGAGAACGGATCGGCACGATCCCGTACCTCTTCACCGAACCCGTTGCCCGTGGCGTCGGAGTCGGCGAGGCGCTCATCACGCTCGTGCTCGAGGAGCTGCGGAGCCGCGGGATCAGGCGATTCGACGCTCTCGTCCTGCCCGGTCATCGAGATGCGAAGAACTTCTTCGAGGCGAACGGCTTTTCCGCCCGCAAGATCGTCATGCACCACGATCCGGACAAATGAGCGCCCTGCCACCGCAGCAACGTCCGTTCGTCTCCGACGTATACGACACCGCCGACCTCCCGGCGACCCCGCAGCGCGACTACCGAATCCCGGCGAGCGGTTGGCGGCAGGCACCGGGCGAACTCCTCTCACTGGGTGACGACCTCGATGAGCCGGTCGAGTACAAGCGCCGCATCGGACGGTATCTGCTGTGGCGGGCCGGCCCTCCGGTGGGCCGCGCCCGCTACATGGCCGTCCGCGACGACCTGAGCGAGCGTTTCGTGTTCGATCTCGACGGACGCCGCGGCCACGGGGTGGGACCGGGAGGCGAAGCGCACACCCGGTTCCGAACCTGGAAGGAAGCCTTGCGTGATGCCTCGGACGGGGTGTCGGCATGAGGATTCCGGCCGGAGAGATCGCCGAGGTGCTGACGGCGCTGATCAGGGCCGAGTGCGTGAACGACGGCAGCGCCGACAGCGGCAACGAAGCCCGGGCGGTCGAGGTGCTGAGCGGGTATCTGGGTGAGCCGGACGTCGTGGTCGAGCCACATCCGGGCCGCACCTCGGCGGTGTGGCGGGTTTCGGGACGGAGCGAGGACGCGCCGCGACTGACGTTGATGGGTCACACCGACGTTGTGCCGGTGAATCCCGACGGATGGCTCCACGATCCGTTTGGCGGTGAGCGTCACGACGGGTTCATCTGGGGGCGGGGGGCCGTCGACATGCTGAATCAGACCTCGTCGATGGCGGCTGTGTTCAAGCGCTATCGCACCGGCGAATTCCCGGCTCCGCCCGGAGATCTCGTCTACTTCGCGGTCGCCGACGAGGAGGGCGGAGGTTCCTACGGAGCTACTCACGTGCTCGACACGGTGCCGGAGGCCGTCGAATGTGAGTATCTCCTCACCGAGATCGCCATGCCGCACCTCGCAACACCCCGTGGTCCCGGCCTGCCCGTGACCGTGGCGGAGAAGGGACCGCACTGGACGCGCCTCACGTCCACCGGGACGCCGGGTCATGGCAGCCAGCCCTACGCAACCGACAATGCGCTGGTTCCGCTTGCGGACGCCATCGGGCGCTTGGGACGGGTGCCGATGCCGGTCGAGATCACTCCAGAGTGGAGGGCGTTCGTCGATGCGCTCGGTCTGGACGAAGACACGCGCAGCCGCTGGCTCGATCCCGATCAGATCGATCGAACGATCGATCGCATCGCCGTCGACGACCCCGGGCTCGCCCGCTGGATCCACGCCTGCACGCATCTCACGCTCACCCCGAGCCTGCTGCAGGGGGGGATGAAGGCGAACATGGTTCCCGACCATGCCGCGGCCGACATCGACATCCGGACCCTTCCCGGGCAGGACGAGCAGTCGGTTCACGACCATTTCCGCAAGGCGCTCGGCCCCGACTACGACGAGTTCGA
>JBFIQU010000098.1:0-7776 GCA_041609395.1 Acidimicrobiia bacterium
TCGGGATGGAGGATGCAGAAGTAGGAATACGTACCGGCGGTTGCGAACACACGGCTGAAGGCGCCGCCGGTATCGAAGACGCCGGAATCCCACGACCGGTCGGAGGCCGTGACGGTGTGCGCACGGTCGTCATCATTCCGCCAGGTGACCCGACCGCCCGTATCGATCTGTATCGAACGCGGTTGGTACGTTCGGTTCACGATCGAGACCTGACCATCACCCGGCACCGGTGGCAGCTCCGGCGGCTCATTGCCCGGATCGGTGGCGACGATCACCGACCCGAAGTACGCCTCGTTCCCGTCGTCCCGCTCGTCGAGATATGCGTATGTGCCTTCGACGGCGAAGGTGAAGGAAAAGGATTCGCCGGCCTCGAGGTTCCCGCTGTCGAACTCCTCAGGCCCGCTCCGAGATCGCATCCGTCGCTCGGCTCCGCTCTGGTTGTGCCAGGTCACCGTGGTCCCCGGCTGCACGGTCACCCTCGCGGGATCGAGACGATCCGTAATAGCAACCGTGGCTTCTTCCGCAGCTGCGATCACCGGAGTCGCGGCGACGACTACGAGCACCGCTCCGAGAACGTGAGCCAGACGGCGAACGCCCGACGTGCCCGGGCCGAACGAGACCCGAACTCCGAACGCACTACGACTCCGTTTCGCGATATCTCCGGCATACCCGCCGCCGTATGACTCCGACCTTCCCACCCCGCGCCTCCTGTCGATTGGTCGAGAGAATGACGGGCGAAGCGCTAACGCGTCCTCCCCCATGGGTTAAAGGGTCGATAAGAAATCCCATGAGAACGAGGGGTTGCGATATGGCTCAGCGGGCGCGTTCGACAGTTTCAGGAACGCCCGGACCGAACGTCCCTCGCCGGCTCGAAATCCGGCAGCTCGAGGCTCCACTCCCGATCCGCCAGTGCGAAGGCCTGAATGACGCGCGCTGCGACCGACCGGCCGATCGGCGTTCGCGCCGGTTCCAGCGTGCACCGTAGAAACCCGCCGCTCGATCCCGGCCCGATGATCACCTTCGCGTCGGCGAGCCGCTCACCGGCCTTCTCCGCCCCCCGATCCGTGAACACGATCTCCATCTCGGCCGGTGGGCGCTCCACGTGCACCGCAGTCCAGCCGCCACCGCCGCGGGTCCGATCGGCGGCGTCGATGACCAGCAGCTCCAGGGCTGCGGGGCGCAGTCCGCCGATGCCGTCGAGGGCCATGAGGTGCACGTAGTAGAGCGGCAGCTCGGGAAGCCCGGACGACACGACCGCCAGCGCGGCTCCGTACCGCGGGTTCAGCTCCGTCGGACGGAAGCCTTCTGCGGTCATCACCCCGTCGACCGTCAGCGCCCCCTGGTACCCGACCGTATCCCTCAGGTGAGCCCCGACCTGCTTGGCGATCGCCCGCATGGCCTCCCGGTCCTCGTCCGGCGGATCCCAATAGGTTGCGGCCCCGGCGTACCGCAGCGCGGATTCCTCACCACGCCGACGCAGCATCACCATCTCGGCCGGACGGAATGAGATGACGTCCCGTCCGAGAACCATGGCGTGAATCGAACACGGAATGCCCTCGAGAAACGGCATGACCCGGACCTCGTCGCAATGCTCCGCGAAGAATGCCGCCGCCGCGTCGAGATCGGTAGGCGTTCTCACCCAGCGGAGAAGGTCGCCGCCCCCGTGCCACCCTTCTTTGTTGTCACCGACGACGGCCGCACCGAGGCCCCGGTCGACGCGGTGCACGGCGCGGTCCATTGCGACCGGTTCCGCGGGCACGATCTCGTACGGCGCCTGTTCCACGCCGGCCGCGTCCCAAAGATCTCCCACCGTTATCTTGTTCTCCAAGACGGCCCATTCCGGGCGGCGCGGTCCGAAGACCCTTCTGCCCAGCAGCGTCGCAACCGGTTCCGCCGCATACACCAGAACTACCCGAGCGCGGTACTCCGGGTCGAAATCCTCGAGCCGATCCATCAGCTCCGCCGGAGGCGCCGCCAGATCCCGGCTGTAATGGCGGATCGCGTCCATGATCGATTCACCGCCACTCCCGACCAGATAGTGCTGCAGCGCATCGCGATCGGGGAGGTCGCCCGTCCCCTCGATGGCCGCAACGACGAACACGCCTTCGGCACCGAGTTCGGTGAAGAGATCGACGACCCGGCCGACGGTCGCCAGGTGCTGGCACACGAGGATCCAGCGGTGGTCGCGAACGTGATCGCCGAGCAGGCCCCGGTAGTACGACGGCTCCATCCCCCGAGCGTATCCGGTTGCCCTTCGGCGGAGCTGCATTCGGTGCCTTCGCTGAAGGCCGATTCGGGTCGATCGACCCTTCGTGGCAGGACCAGCGGAACGGCGGCAAGCGCGCTACGCACCACTAGCCTGCCGATCATGCTGATCGGAGTCCCGGTTGAACGCGCGCCCGGCGAGCGGCGCGTGGCCCTCACCCCGTCCGTCGTCAAGACGTTGGTCGACGCCGGGCACGAGTTCGTGGTCGAGTCCGGAGCCGGAAGCGCCGCCGGATTGGCCGACACCGATTACACGGCGGCCGGAGCGCGTATCGGCGATCCCGCCGGCGCCGCGCTGGTGGCCCGCGTCGGACCGCCGACGGTCGCGGAGATCTCGGCACAGCAAGAGGGAACGATCCTCATCGGGTTCCTCGAGCCGTTCACGAATCTCGGCATCGTCAACGCCGCCATCGATCGCAAGCTCACGGCGTTCGCCATGGAAGCCGTGCCGCGCACGACCCTGGCGCAGAGCATGGACGCGCTGTCCTCGCAGTCGACGGCGGCCGGATATCAGGCGGTGCTGCTCGCCGCTTCCGAATCTCCCAGCTTCTTTCCGATGCTGACCACCGCCGCCGGCACCATCCCGCCGGCGAAGGTGCTCATCCTCGGGGTCGGGGTCGCCGGACTGCAGGCGATCGCGACCGCCCGTCGCCTCGGCGCCGTCGTGAGCGCCTACGACATACGACCCGAGACCAAGGAACAGGTCGAGAGCCTGGGAGCGCGCTTCGTGGGCGGCCCCACCGAGAAGCAAGACGGTTCCGGCTATGCGGCTGAAGTGGCCGAGGACACCCAGCAACGCCAGCTGGATGCGCTTGCACCGCACGTTGCCGCCTCGGATGTGGTCGTGACCACCGCACAGATCCCGGGCCGGGACGCTCCGCTGCTGGTCAGCGCTGCGATGGTCCGCGGCATGAAGCCGGGGAGCATCATCGTCGATCTAGCTGCGCCGAGCGGTGGTAACTGCGAGGTGACGAAACCGGGCGAGAGCATCGACTTCCACGGCGTCACCGTGCTTGGTCCGCTCGACTTGGCGAGCCGCGTCGCCCGCGACGCCAGCCAGATGTACGCCCGCAACGTCGCCGCGTTCCTGGCCCGGCTGGCGCCGGGCGGCGACGCCAACATCGATCTCGACGACGAGATCATCGGCGGGACCTGCGTCGTGCACGAGGGTCGCGCCGTTCATCCCCGCACCCGATCCCTCCTCGGACTGGACGACGCATGAGCCCGCTCATCATCGGCATCACCGTGTTCGTACTCGCCGCCTTTGTCGGTTTCGAGGTGATCACCAAGGTGCCGCCCACGTTGCACACCCCGTTGATGTCGGGAGCCAACGCGATCTCCGGTGTCACGCTCGTTGGCGCAATCGTCGCCGCCGGCATCGGAGGCAGCACTGCAGCCACCGTGCTCGGCATCGTCGCCGTGGCGACCGCCACCATCAACGTCGTCGGCGGTTTTCTCGTCACCGACCGCATGCTCGGCATGTTCCGCAAACCGAGGAGCCGGGAATGAACTCCGCCACGGCTCTCCTCTACCTCAGCTCGGCCGTACTGTTCATCTACGGACTCAAGCTGCTGTCGTCCCCGCGGAGCGCGCGTCGCGGCAACCTGATCGCGGGAGCCGGCATGCTGCTGGCCGTCGTGGTCACCCTGGTGGACGGCGACATCGTCGACTGGTGGGCGGTGGTCGTCGGGATAGCCGTCGGTGGCCTCCTCGGCGGGGTTGCGGCGATCCGGGTGAAGATGACCGAGATGCCGCAGATGGTGGCCGCCTTCAACGGCTTCGGCGGTGCCGCGTCCGCTCTGGTCGCAGCCTCCGAGTTCGTCCGTATCGACGGTGACCTCCTCGAAATCGAAACGGCAGTCACGATCCTCCTGTCCTTGCTGATCGGGGCCGTCACGTTCTCGGGCAGCTTCATCGCGTTCGGCAAGCTGCAAGGCCTCATCACCGGGCGACCCATCACCTACCCCGGGCGGCAAGCGGTCAACGCCGTGCTCCTGGCGGTGATCGTCGGCTTCTCGGCATGGGGGATCATCGATCCGGTCGCGCTCCCCTTCTGGGTGGTCGTCGGAGTGGCACTCCTGCTCGGAATCCTCATGGTCATACCGATCGGCGGGGCCGACATGCCGGTCGTGATCTCGCTGCTCAACTCATTCTCCGGGCTGGCTGCATCGGCCGCCGGCTTCGTCATCGAGAACACCGCACTCATCATCGGAGGTGCGCTCGTCGGGGCCGCCGGGTTCATCCTCACCATGCTCATGTGCGACGCCATGAACCGGTCGCTGTGGAACGTGATCGTCGGAGGGTTCGGCGGCGCCGATTCGACCGGCGCCGGACCGCAGTCCGCCGAGGGCAAGCCGGTGAAGTCGGCGACGGCAGCCGACGTTGCCATCGCCCTCGGCTACGCCACCAAAGTCGTGATCGTTCCCGGATACGGCCTGGCGGTGGCACAGGCACAGCACGCATGCGCCAAGCTCGCAAAGGAGTTGGAGGAGCGGGGCGTCGACGTCACATACGCCATTCATCCCGTCGCCGGGAGAATGCCGGGCCACATGAACGTACTCCTGGCCGAAGCCGACGTGCCGTACGACAAGCTGCGCGACCTCGAGCAGTCGAACCCGGAGTTCCCCCGGACCGATGTCTCCCTGATTCTCGGCGCCAACGATGTCGTGAACCCCTCGGCGCGCGACGACGCGACGAGCCCCATCTACGGCATGCCGATCCTCGACGTCGACCGGTCGGCCAACGTCGTCGTCGTGAAGCGGAGCCTCTCCCCCGGGTTTGCCGGCATCGACAATCCCCTCTTCTACGAAGACAACACCATGATGTTCTTCGCCGACGCCAAGAAGGCGCTCGAGGACGTGGTGAGCGCACTGGCCGACGTCTGATGGACTTCGCAGAGGTAATCCGGCGTCGCCGCATGGTTCGCAACTACACGACCGACGATGTCGATCCTGCCGCCGTCGATCGCATCGTCGAGGCCGGGCGGCGAGCCCCGAGTGCCGGCTTCAGCCAGGGGATGTACTTCGTCGTCGTCACCGAGCCCGGACGTCGTGCCGAGGTCGCCCGCCTCGCCGGCGAGGAGCACTACGTGGGTATGGGAATGGACCCCTGGATCAGCAAGGCGCCGGTGCACATCGTCGTCTGCACGAGCGAAAAGGTGTACCGCGACCGGTACTCGGAACCGGACAAGGGCTCCACCCCCGCCGACGACCAGGAGTGGCCGGTCCCCTATTGGTGGGTGGATGCCGGCGCCGCGATGCAGAACATCCTGCTGGCTGCGGTCGACGAGGGACTGGCCGCCGGGTTCCTGGGGAGCCACAACATGCCCGACCTGAAGACCTATTTGGGGATCCCCGACCACGTCGAACCGATCGGCATCGTGACGATCGGCCACCCCGCACCCGACCACAAGAGCCCGAGCCTGAAACGGGGCTGGAAACCGCTCGACGAGGTCGTGCATCGGGAGCGGTGGGACGGATAACTCCGACCCCAACCCCTACCCCAACTCCCTGGAAACTCAAACGAGTGCTTGATCCAGATCCTCGATCAGGTCCTCCGGGGCTTCCAACCCCACGCTGAGGCGGACGAGACCTTCCGGAGCACGAGGGTTCACGGTGCGGCGGTGCTCGACGAGTGATTCCACCCCGCCCAACGACGTCGCCCGGCGGAACAGCTGCAATCCGGCAACGGCATGCGCCGCATCGGCGAACGATCCCATCTCGAATGAGACCACCGCACCGAACGCTCGCATCTGCCGGGCCGCGATGTCGTGGCCGGGATGCGATTCGAGGCCCGGATACCAGACGGCCGGCACCATCCCGCGGAGGCGATCGGCAATCGCCGCGGCCGTCTGTGACTGCCGCTCGATTCGAACCGCCAGTGTGCGGACCCCCCGCAGTGTCAGCCACGTATCGAGGGAGCCCGGAATCGCACCGTCGACGGTGCGGCGATGACGCAGCGCATCGGCGAGACCGGCATCGGCGGCGACAACGACGCCCCCCATGGCATCGCTGTGGCCACCGATGGCTTTCGTCGACGAGTGGACAACGAGGTCGGCACCCAGGGCCAGCGGTTGCTGGAGAATCGGGGTGGCAAACGTCGAATCCACGACGACGACGGCGCCTGCGTCGGACGCGGCTGCTGCCGTTGCTGCGATGTCGGTGATGAGGCACTTCGGATTGGAGGGTGTCTCTACCCACCACACATCTCCTTTGCCGAGGTCCTGCGGCTCGACGATCTCGACGTGGTTGCGCGATTCCTCCTGCTCGACGTACTCGCGGGTGCCGTGGTAGACGTCCGGCGGCAGCGCGATGCGCCGCGGCTCGAGATGGCGCAGCAGGGACGCAATCGCGCTCATGCCCGATGGATACGCCACCGCGTGCCCTTCCTCCAGACTTCCGATGACGGCCTCGAACCGCTCGGTCGTGATGTGGTGGGAACGGCGATACACCATGACGTCCTGGTCGGAGCGGTCGTAGGTGGATGCCACGTGAATCGGAGGTGCGACGTCGGGTGTCGTGGCGAGGTCGCGGTCGGCATGGAGCGCCCGGGTGGAGGGGTCGGTCATCGTGGGGGCGGAAGCTACCGCACGAGCGCGTTCTGCGCTCGACGACCTGGTCGCGGGTAACTCGGAGCCGGTGTGGCTGACTAGCTCGGCCGTGAGCCGTGCACATGAACCGCAGGCCCCCACCGAACACGACCTACCATGGGTGACCAATGAATCTCACCATCACAACCCGTTTGCCTTACGCGCCGCGGGTCGAGTTCGTGGAGCGAAAAGGCGCCGGCCACCCGGACACGATCTGCGACGATCTCGCCGAGCGGCTCGCGCGGCGGCTCGCGTCCGAGTACATCGCCAACACCGGAGCCGTGCAGCACTTCAACGTCGACAAGGCGGTGCTTGCGGCCGGATCCGTCGACATCGGGTACGGCGGCGGAATGCTGCTCACCCCCGCTCGCCTGATCCTCGTCGGCAAGGCCGATTTCAGCCACGGCTGGCAGCCCGACCCCGAGGCCCTGTCGAAATACGCCGAACAAGAACTGTTCGAGATCCTTCCCGACGCGTCGCCCGAGGGCTTCATCGTCGAGGTGTGGCTCAGCCAGTCGTCCGCCGATCTGGCGACCGTCGTGTCGAACCGTGAGAACGGTATGCGAGTTCCGCTGTCGAACGACACCTCGTTCGCGGCGGTATCCCTCCCCCGGTCTCCCCTGGAGGAGTGCGTCCATACCGTCGAGACGACGCTCAACTCGCCGGACTTCCGCAGCGAGATCCCGGTCGGGCGCGACATCAAGGTGATGGGAGCTCGCAACGAGGACATGTGCGCCCTGACGGTGGCTGCGCCCGTCATGGCGAGGAGCGTGGCGAACCGCAGTGAGTACGAGGAGGCGCTGGACGCAGTGCGTTCCCGGACCCTCGGCGTCGCCGTCGAGCTGCTCGGCGAAGGCGTCTCGGTGCGGGTGAACCAGGCCGACGCCGACGACACTCCGTACCTGACGATGTCGGGAACATCA